>JALVWW010000125.1 GCA_027023175.1 Campylobacterales bacterium | reverse complement strand
TCGATAAAAAATTGATAAAAAAAGCAAAGCTTAAAGTCGGACAAAAAGTAGAAATAGTCAATATCAACAATGGTGAAAGGTTTAGTACCTATGTTATAGAAGGGAAAAAAAACAGTGGAATCATCTGCCTAAATGGAGCAGCGGCGAGAAAGGCGGAAGTAGGTGATAAAATTATCATTATTGCTTATGCTTTGTTCCATGAACAAGAGTTGAAAAACTTTAAGCCCGCAGTTTTATTCGTAGATAAAAAAAATAAAATTATAGAGATAAAAAATTATGTTTGAAAATATGGATTTTAGCAAAATGGGTGAAATGCTCAAAAAAGCCCAGGAAGAAGCAGGAAAACTTCAAGAAGAGAGTAAGTCCAAAGAGTTTACCGCAAAAAGCGGAGGAGGACTTGTAAAAGTCAGTGCAAATGGAATGGGTGAAATAATTGATATAGATATAGATGACTCTTTGCTTGAAGATAAAGAGTCTTTGCAAATACTACTCATAAGTGCTGTAAATGATGTGATAAAAATGGTTGAGGATGACAAAAAGCTTGCAGCTTCCAAAATGCTAGGCTCACTTGGCGGATTTGGCGGATAATGAGATTAGTAATAGGCTTTATATTTTTTACTCTTGCTCTTTTTGCTTCCGGCACTCCTATCAAGAGTGACTTTAAAGCCTGTTTTAATAAAAGTACCCCCTCTTTTATAAAAATTAGAGGAAAAAACGGTATCGCTGTTTCAAAACATACAGTTTTGCTTTTTTCAAAAAGATATCTAAGAGGTTATTTAAAAAGAGATCCATTTTTGGGACTTTACCTTTTTAAAGTAAAAAAAGCATTAAAACCTGTGAAGTTTGTCAAATTCTCTAAAGTGAAAAAAACTGTTGCTGTTATAGGAAAAAAAGATTTTGATATAGCAAAAATAGTTATGTATTCCAACGGACTGGACAATCCGGCAAAAATAGATAAATTTACCAAAGCAAACAAGTTGATCGAATGTGTGTGTTGTAGAGCATTCGGAATAAGCAGGGGCAAAAACAGTTTTATCGACAGTGATTTTATCTTGAGATTTTTAAAGCACAGATATGTCATATATGCAGATGCGGGGATAAAACTAACTCAAAAAAGAGGCCATATATTTGTAAAAGAGATAAATCCTTTTTTTAAACATTTACGGCTTAAAAAGGGGGATGAAATAGTTTTGCTTAACGGTATAAGTTTTCAAAATGTAAGTAGTTTGAGCAAATATATACTTTTTTCAAAACCGGGCCGAGTTATTGATGTTTCATACAAAAGAGGCAAGCATATATACAAGCAAAAAATAAAGCTTCAAAAAAAAATTGCGGGCGGACTTATAGGTCAAACTTATCTTGAGTCCATTGGAATTGTTTTGGGATATGATTTAAAGATTCGTTATATCAAGAAAAATTCATTAGCATTTCGACTGGGTCTTAAAAAGGGAGACAAACTTTTAAAGGTCAATGATAATTATATCCATAGATATAGCGATGTAAGAAAAGTTGTATCCGGGGTTAAAAAAAGAGAGATGTATCTGCTTGTCAGTAGAAATGATTTTCAATTTTTTGTACATTTTAGGAGATAGATTGGATAAAATTATAAAAGATTTTGAAGAGTATCTAAAGGATAATCTGCCTCAGGTGAAAAGTTTTCATCCTTTTTTTAATGATACTTTAAAAAAAATGTTACTTGCAGGCGGAAAAAGATTTAGGCCGGAGCTGCTTTTGAGTGTGGTAAACGCATATCAGCCGCTTTTGGTTAAAAATGCCTTTGGAGTTGCTTTGGGTATTGAGCTTTTGCATACTTACTCTTTGATACATGATGATTTGCCTGCAATGGATGATGCGGAACTAAGACGCGGTGAAAAAACTATCCATGCAGAGTATGATGAAGTTTCTGCCATATTGGCCGGTGACGCACTAAACTCACACGCTTTTTTTATGATATCGACTGCTCCTTTAAGGGATGATATGAAAGTAAAACTTGTTAGTGAACTCTCATATTACGGTGGTATAGGCGGTATGGTTTTGGGTCAGGCAATTGACTGCTATTATGAAAATAAAAAGCTTGATTTGGATGAGTTGAAATTTTTACATATTCATAAAACTGCCAAACTGATAGCGGTTTCCCTTAAGATGGGAGGTATAATAGCAGGTTTGTCAAAAGAAAAATTAGAAAAACTTTTTGATTTTGGTGAGCATTTGGGGCTTTTGTTTCAAGTTCAGGATGATATCATAGATGCAACAATGGATGAAGAAGAGGCTGGAAAAACGACGGGCAATGATGAGGGCAAAAACTCATTTGTCAATCTTTTAGGCTTAAAAAAGGCAAAAGAGTATAGAGATGACTTAAGAGACAAATTAAAAAATGACAGCAGTGAATTTGACGAAAAACTTTCAAACTCACTACAGAAAATAGTTGAAAGATTCAGAGATAGATAAAATAAAGGGATAGGATTAAGTTTTATATCATTTTTTACCGGTTCTATAGGCGTCCATTTTTGCGTGACGCAAAAATAGCCGGAGGCCTTGGAAAAATTGCATGGATGCAATTTTGAGAATGAGGTAAAAACTGATATAAAACTTAATCCTCTATCAGATATAAAAGGAAAGTAAATATGGATAAAAAAATTTTAAAAAAGATGGCAGATACCATAAGGTTTTTAAGTGCGGATATGATTCAAAAAGCAAACAGTGGACACCCGGGAGTTTGTTTGGGAATGGCGGATGTGGTGACAGTTTTGAGTACCCACTTAAAACACAATCCCAAAAATCCAAAATGGTTAAACAGAGACAGAGTAGTCTTTAGCGGTGGACATGCCAGTGCGATGATATATTCGTTTTTATATTTAA
>JALVWW010000124.1 GCA_027023175.1 Campylobacterales bacterium | reverse complement strand
GTTTTAGGTAAAAACAGACTATTAAAGATTTATGATGATGTTGAAGAGAGATATGAGGGTGAAAAATTTCTTGAAGAACTAAATCAGGTGGTTTCTTCAGTCTCTATCGTTACAACCGATCTTCAAATTGCGGTTATGAAAACAAGAATGCTACCTATTGCAAAAGTTTTCAATAAATTTCCTAGAATGGTAAGAGATCTTTCTCGTGAGCTTGGTAAAAATATAGAGCTTAAAATCTCTGGAGAAGATACTGAGCTTGACAAGTCTATCATAGAGGAGATAGGAGACCCGCTGGTTCATATTATAAGAAACTCATGTGACCACGGTATAGAAGATGCCGAAACCAGACTTGCTATGGGCAAGCCCGAGCATGGTACCATAGAGCTTAAAGCTTACAATGAAGGCAACTCCATCGTTATAGAGGTTGTTGATGACGGCAAAGGACTTGACCCTGATATGCTTATCCAAAAATCTTTGGAGAAAGGTATTATTACCGAAAGAGAAGCAGACAACTTAAGTGATAAAGAAGCATTCGCACTTATTTTTAAGCCTGGTTTTTCTACTGCCGCATCAGTTACAAATGTTTCTGGACGCGGTGTGGGAATGGATGTTGTCAAAACCAATATAGAGAAACTAAACGGTATTATCGATATAGATAGTGAAAAGGGAAAAGGTACGGTTATAAAACTAAAGATACCTTTGACCTTGGCAATTATTCAGGCATTGTTGGTAGGTGCCCAAGAAGAGTATTTTGCCATACCGTTATCATCAGTACTTGAAACTGTTAGAGTTCCCGCCGAGGAGATATATTCAATCGAGGGAAAAGATGTCTTAAGACTTAGAGAAGAGATACTTCCTCTTGTAAGACTTTCTGATGTGTTTGGCATAGAAGAGGTTTTTGACAGCGGTGAAAATCTATATATTGTTGTTATTGCTTTGGCTGAATCAAAACTCGGTGTGGTAGTCGATACGCTTGTAGGACAAGAAGAGATAGTTATCAAATCACTAGGTGATTATCTACAGGGTATCAAAGGAATTGCCGGAGCTACCATAAGAGGCGACGGAAGGGTTACTCTCATAGTAGATGTAGGAGCCTTGATGGAGCTAGCCAAAGAGACAAGCGGAAGTATCAAGAAGATAGTTCAAGAACAAGAGAGTTCTGTAAAAAAAGATCCTGATGATTACAATGTATTGATAGTTGATGACAGTAAAACCGATAGAACAATTATGCAAAAAGCATTAGCTCCGTTAGGACTTAATATCACTGAAGCTACCAATGGAGTAGAGGCACTTCAACTTTTAAAATCAGGTGAAAAGAGTTTTGATATAGTGCTGATAGATATAGAGATGCCACGAATGGATGGATATACACTTGCGGGAGAAATAAGAAAATATTCACGCTATAAATACCTTCCTTTGGTTGCGGTAACTTCTAGAACATCCAAATCTGACAGGATGAGAGGTGTTGAAGTAGGAATGACAGAGTATATAACCAAGCCTTATTCACTAGAATATTTGGCAAATGTTGTTAAGAAAAATTTAAAACTTCCTATGGAGTAAAAAATGAGTGAAAAGTTAAAATCAATTTTACAAAAACAGCAAGAGCAACAAAATAATGATGACTCCAAAGAGAGTGAAGATATTATTCAATTAGTCGGTTTCATTGTAGGCAATGAGGAATTGGCAGTTCCGATACTGAATATTCAAGAGATTATAAAACCCATAGAGTGCACTAAAGTTCCTAGTGTACCCGATTATGTTTTGGGCGTATTCAATCTAAGAGGTAGTATTTTACCGCTAATTGATCTTAGAAGAAAATTTGGACTTCCTCCAATTCCTCAAAATGAAGATACAAGATATATTGTTATAAAAACTGAAAATAATGAAGCAGGTTTTGTTATAGATAGACTAACAAAAGCTATCAGAATAAACCAATCAGATATAGAAACACCTCCTGAAACATTTCATAGAGAAGAGAGTGGAAACAATATGATATTCGGTATTGGAAAAATGGAGGACAGTATAGTAACTATTTTAAATGTAAATGCTTTGCTAAAAAGGGATTTTTAAAAAAAGTAAGCAGCGAGTAGTAAATTTAGAGATGCTCTATATTTTTACTGCTTGTTGCCCACTTTGTTATACCAATATCTCTTTAATGATTTCAAAATGATTCGCCGACATTAGATGCACTTTTTTACCTACATTATAAATTTCATTAAAAGTTTTTTTACTTAATTCTATACCGACTTTTAACTCCTCTTCAGGAGAAATTTCTTTTGCATGCAGTAACTTTTCCATCCAGTAAATAGGCACATGGATGCCGGGTACATGAGAGTTTAAAAATTGTGCAGTTCTTAGTCTTGTAATAGGGAAAAATCCAAGTATCAAAACCGGATCATTTTCCAGAAACCTAGTATCTTTTTTTGCATCTTCAAAAATATTTAAAAGCATTTTTGCATTCTCTTTATCATAAACCGGTTGGGTTATAATGGCATTTGCTCCATGGGATAGTTTTGTGAGCATATTTTTGTACAGGGTTTTGCTGTTTTTTGCATAAGCATTTGTTACAGCAAAGGGATATATTTTTTTAGGAATTATTTTAAAAGGTTTTCCTGAGTAGTCTATACCGGAGTTGAAGCATTTTATCATATCAAGCAAAAGCGTACTTCGTCCTTCATTGACCGCTTTTGCATTCGGTTGATCGCTTGATTTTGCCGGATCTCCGGTAAGAGCCAAAACAACCCTGAGGTCAAAGTCATTCATTCCAAGAAGGTCTGACTGAAGAGCTATCTTGTTTCTATCTCTCATGCTCATGGTTGTGATACACGGTTTTTTAAAAGTTTGCTGCAGTTTAAGGGCAGA
>JALVWW010000123.1 GCA_027023175.1 Campylobacterales bacterium | reverse complement strand
TCTCTTTTTCGGAAGCTACCATTTATAATCCGTGTGCAATGAATTCCAGGCTTGGTGTTACGATTGTAGAGTTTAAAGAGAAGCTACTTGACGGTATAGAGGGACTTCATTTTCATGCTCTTTGCGAACAAAATGCAGGTGCTCTGGAGGCAGTTTTGGGAAGCTTTGAAGAAAAATTCGGTAAATATATACCCCAAATGAAGTGGGTGAATTTTGGAGGAGGCCATCATATAACAAGAGATGACTATGATGTGCAAAAGCTTATAAGCATTATAAAAGACTTTAAAAAAAGATACAATAATATAGAAGTATATCTAGAGCCCGGTGAAGCCGTGGGGTGGCAAAGCGGAGTATTGGTAGCAAGCGTGGTAGATAAAGTTCATAACGGTATAGATATAGCTATACTCGATACTTCTGCAGAGGCTCATATGCCTGATACCATTATCATGCCATATCGTGCAGAAGTTAGAAATGCTGCCAAAGAGGGTGAAAAAAAATATACCATAAAGCTTGGTGGCAATACTTGTTTGGCGGGTGATTTTATGGGGAATTATAGTTTTGACAAGCCTTTGGAGATAGGCGATAAAGTTATTTTTGAAGATCAAATGCACTATACCATAGTAAAAAATACCACTTTTAACGGTGTCAGGCTACCAAGTCTTGCGATACTTAGAAAAAATGGAAACTTTGAAGTAGTTAAAAGTTTTGATTATAGTGACTATAAAAGAAGAATTTAGTATAATCCCAAATTTTGTAATAGACTTCATTGCATTAGCACGTATCATTGAAGTTATAGCTTTTAAAAAAAGTTTCGACTTAACACTATGTAGATAAGCCTTCAACTTTTTTAAAAACCTCTAATCTCCAAGCATAAGCACTACTGCAACAAACTCTATTGCAAAATTTGGGATAAAAGTAGTATAATATTGTATAAAATTTTAAGAGGTATATATGGATATCATTATAGCAGGTGCCGGACGAGTCGGTTTTAGACTTGCAAAAACACTTTGTACAAAACACAATGTAACAGTAATAGACCAAAATGAAGATGCACTAAACAGACTTCAAGAAAGTATAGATATACTTGCAATTGTCGGCAATATAGAAAATCCCAAAACTTATGATTCGCTTGTAGATAGAGAGTCTGATCTATTTATAGCAGTTACAGATATGGATGAGACCAATATCATTTCAACTCTCATAGCGGATGAAACTATAAAGGTAAAAGATAAAATCATACGGCTTAGAAATGAATTTTTTGCTAAGTCCAGCATCGGTGAAAAAATAGGTATCACTGCTTCTGTTTTTCCATTTTATCTCTCTGCAAATTCTGTAAAGTCTCTCCTTGATTTTCCAAAAGCAAACAATGTTAAAACATTTAATGAGTTTGAACAAAAACTTATATCGGTTCGTGCTACAAGCTCAATATCCTTGGAAGATATTGTGTCCGCTAATGTCAAGGTTGTAGGAATCGAAAGAGATGGAGAGTTTTTTATCCCGAATATTTATGAAACAACTCAAAAATATGATCTTATATATCTTTTTGGAAGTGTGAAGGATATAAAAGAGCTTTGTTTGACACTTGACCCTCAAATGCCTGTAGATATAAAAAATATAGTAATATTTGGTGCTGATATGCTCGGAATTGAGATAGCATCACTGCTTTCAAATTATGATGTCAATATAAAAATTATTGAAAAAGATATAGATAAATGTAAAAAAGCCTCAGATGTATTGCAGGAAAATGTTACGGTCATAAACAGTAAATATGGAGAACACCATCTCTTTAAAGAGGAAAATCTTGAAAATGCCGATATGCTTATAGCTTCTTCTAAAAATGATGAAGAAAATATCATAAAATGCCTTGAAGCCAAAGAGCATAAGATAAAAAAAGTTGTTGCTATCAATAATGACCTGGAGCATTACTATCTTATGCATAAGCTTGGCATAGTAGCAGTAAGAGGACCAAAAACAAATGCATACTACTCAATTTTGGAAAAGATAAGCTCAAGTGCCATTATCAGCCAAAGAAAATATTGTGGAGGAAAAGGAGTAATGATGAGTCGCAAGATACATAAAAACTCTCTTCTTTTAGATACTCTTGTAAGACCTTTGGATATTCCAAACAGTTGCTCATTTATCATAAAAAATGAAAAAATTGAGGATTTTAACAAAAAAAGTGAAGTTGAAGCCGGAGATGTTATATTGGCTTTTGGCACCAATGAGGATGCTGATAAGATAGAAAAATGGATAAACTCTCTATAAAAAATATTTTAAAATTTATATCCATTACGCAGATGGCTTTAAGTCTGTTTTTTATATTGCCTGTTGCAGTCGGTTATATCTATAAAGAAAATGCAAACAATTTTTTGATATTTGTAGTTTTGTCATTTGTTTTTAGTAGTTCTATATATTTTGCTTTAAGAAACCATAAGGTTGAGTTAAATGTAAAAGAGGGTATCTTGGCAGTAAATTTAGTCTGGATACTGCTTGGCTTTATGGGAGCTTTTCCACTTGTTTTATATACCAACATATCTTTAAGTGCAGGATTTTTTGAAGCTATTAGCGGTTTTACGACAACAGGAGCTACGGTCTATACAGATATCGAATCTTTGCCAAAGATGGTTCTAATGCTTCGCTCACTTACACACTGGCTGGGTGGTATGGGTATCATAGTTTTGGGCGTGGGTCTTTTTTCCATTATTAACCCAAGTGGCTCTTTGGCTCTTTTTAAAGCCGAATCAACAGGTATAAAAACAGAAAAATTAACCCCCAAGATAAAAGATACAGCTCTTAGACTCTGGGGAGTTTATGCGCTTATAACACTTCTTGATGCTGTTGCTCTTCATTTGGAGGGGATGAGTA
>JALVWW010000122.1 GCA_027023175.1 Campylobacterales bacterium | reverse complement strand
CTTTTGGGCAGATAGCATAAACTTTTATACCTCTTTTTATCAATTCTTTTATGATATGAGCACGAAATAGATATAAATTTAGATCTAAATGTGATAAAAAGCCTACTTTTTTTTGCATTTGCTATTTCGAAACTTTATAAATTTTCACATATGGGTTAATGATAACCGGTTTAAAAAGTCCACCTGTATTTTCAAATACAAAAAGTTGCACAAAAGTACTATCAAAGAAAAAGTCATCCAAGATAAGCCATTTTCTATAGCTTTTCATATAAATGATATTCAGTCCCCGATTGGAAAATTTATCTATCTTTTTTATAGTTTTGCCATTTTTCAATATTTCAGTTATGGCAAAATAGTGAATAGGTACTATTTGATTGCCTACAAGGATAACTTTTTTATTTAGTAGTATTTTCACACCATTGCCTAAGAGTATATTGTTACCTGCTTTTTTAAAAGAATTTGCCTGAAAAAAGAAGTGTCTTTGCTCTTTTCCTGTTTTTAGGTCAATATTGCTAAAAAGTGCTATAGTCGGGAGTATGTTAAACATTCTAAGAGGTAAAAAATAATAAATATCTTCTTTGATGCTAGGTAGTTTTATATCGGTTGACAAAAGAGCAAGAAAGTCATTTGGATCTTTTGTATGGTATTTGTCAAGCATACTTTTTAAATAGTCTGATGATTTGTTATGTTTGTAGTTGTATTCGTTAAAATAAGCATCCAGTATCGCCATATTTCTAGAGCTTTTCAGATTCCTTGTTAATGCAAAACTAACCGGATAATTTACATCTCCGGAATGTTTTCCGCCATCTATGAATGTTTTTACATCAGCATAATATCTTATGGGATATCCGTAATCCCACCAAGTCATGACATAGTCATTTCTTCCGGCAATATGTTTTAACTTATCGAGAGTTGCCACTTCATATTTGTTAAATACTGTGGGAACTAGATAGCGATAGACATGTTTATAGTTTGGATATATGATTGCCGCCATGATAACAAAAGATATAAAATATGTATAACCCTTAGAAATGGTATCTTTTAAAAAAGCTTTATGTGTGACTTTTCCTATCAAATAAGCTATATAGGCATCACCTAAAGCCATAAAAGGAACCGCAAATATAGTAAAACGAAGCCCCCCTTTTATGGTGAAAAATCCAAGTGCAACCATTGGCAAAGAAATCATCAAGATAGGATATCGAATCATCAGGAAAAAATAGCCTAACACTCCTAAAATAAATCCTATCCAACTACCACTTATACGGTGGGCTATGGTATCATAGCTTATATGTCCGGCTTCTCTAACGGTATTTACAACACTAAAGTAGTGTAACTTGTCACCTTTGACTGTATTGGTAACAGCCCTTGTAAAGTAACTGCTATGGAGTATATCGTTTAACCAAGGTAACCCAACTATAGATAGATATATGATGACAACAAAAGTTAAAAAACTCCATACAATTTTAGGTTTTTGTTGTAAATGTTTGACTTTATTTTCTAGGATAAATTGATGCATTAAAAGATATATTAATGCGATAGTGTATTTGGCTATACAGCTTACAGGCAAGACAGGAATGATAAGATATAGAAGAAAAAGATAGTTATTTATCGCTCCTCTTTTTAAAATAATGATATAGATAAAGCTCATTATAAACAAGCCGTTTGCAATATTGAAAAGTCCTCCGTGCCACTGTGACATAAAAATCTCTATCAGAGTCGCAAAGAAGAAATAAAATTTTTGTTTTTTTTCAAATCCATACATTATCATCGCTATGGCACTAACAGGTAAAACGATAACAAGCATATCCGTATCATAATATCCAAACATCGTTCTATGATAGTAGCTCCAAGCAATTCCACTTAAAAGAGCAGCCAAAAAACCCAACCAAGTGGAGCCAAGAATCCTACCTATCAATATCACAGGAATCACAATAAGACTCCCGATAAAACCCGGTAGATACTCTATCAAAACATCAAATGGTATAAAAGGAAGTATTTTTGCCAAATAAGCAGTAAACAAAGTTGCGGGAGTATCTATAGGAGATAGGTCATTTGCTTGATGAAAACCTGCGAGTATATCTCTAGCTCCCTCAGCCCAGTAGTATCCGTCGTTATTGTTTATCATCAAATGATGTTGCCATAAAAAGGTTGGAATACTTCCAACCTTTTGGATATAGATATATCGTACAGCAATACTAAATATATAAGCTATGATTAAATATAAAATTGTCAATTTATTGAGGTTGTTTTCATCTTCAAAACCAAAAAATTTTTTAAAACTTTCCATCTAATACTTTCTCCCACTTGTTTATCAAATATTTCACATCAAACTCTTGTGCTCTTGTTAAAGCTTTTTGAGCGTAATTATATCTTAATTGTTTATCATTTAGTATTTTCTGCATTGCTTCAGTCATTTTTTTTACATTATTAATCTGTACCAGTATTCCATACTTTGTGTACTCGATATCTTTAATTTGTTTGGAAAAGTCACTATCTGGAGCCAATATTTCTCTAGGTCCACTTTGACAATCAGTAGAGATAATAGGCAATCCGCAAGCTAGAGCTTCAAGTAAAACATTTGGAAACCCTTCATGATTTGAACCAAATACAAAACAATCAGCTTTGTCTAAAAATTTATAAGGATTATTTTGCCTGCCTAACAATTTTACTCTATCTTTTAATTTTAAATTATCAATTATCAATTCTAAATTATTTTTTAACTCCCCATCTCCAATGATCCAAAGATCAGCATCTATATCTTTGATAGCTTCCAAAAGTAGCTTGTGATTTTTCCCGCTATCAAGTCTGCCAATGGTAATAAAAATAAATCTCTCTCTTTTTATATCTATCGGTTGCTTTTTTTTCTCATTTATCATATTTATATCTATAAGATTGTATATTTTTGTCATTTTTGCTTTTGTATGATAATTTTCTTGAAGATCATACATATTTCCATCAGCATTTGCTATTATCAAATCAGCAAAATTATAGAGTTTTACTAACTTTTTATTGATAAATGATTGGAGATCGGCATAGTTGTATTGACTTGAAAAGTGTGATCTCTCGCTTATGATAGTTTTTGTTTTACTTCCAAAGATTTTAGCAAAAAGATTTATATAGTTTGGTCTTGTCATAAGACTTAAACTAAGAGATATATTTTGTTGTTTAAGTAGGTTTCTATACTTCCATCCTAAGATAGGAAGCTTTAAAAGTTTTATAAAACCATTTTCATTTGGCTGTGATTTTTCAAGGAAGATAATTTTGATCTCTTTTGGAATATTATAAAAAATTGTATCATTCATCAAAAAAAGTGTTATATCGTATTTTTTGTATAATCTTTCAAGCAGGATAGAAACAACCCTCTCAGCCCCACCGCTAGCTAAAGAGTATAAAAAAATAGCAACTTTTTTCTTCATTTAATATACTTTTCATACCACATTTCAAATACTAAAATAAACCAAAGTTTATTTATATTGACAGGCGTACTGTTTTTTAGTTTCTTGTGTTCTTTTTTGATATAATCAACATTTAAAATACCTTGCCTTTTTATCTTCTTCTCGTCAAAATAGATATCAAATAGATCTCTTAAATCTTTACTAAACCACTCAAACATAGGAATACCAAATCCCATTTTTGGTCTATTTATCAATTCATTTGGCAAGTATTTTTGTAATACTTTTCTTAGGAGATATTTGCTTGTACCATCTCTATATTTATACTCAAATGGAACTCGAGCCATAAACTCTGCTATACGGTGATCGAGCAATGGCTCTCTTCCCTCTATGCTTACACTCATAGTAGCTCTATCAACTTTTGTTAATATATCATCCGGTAAATATCTGTGATAATCCCAAAGCATCATACCTTGCATAGGGTGTTCTTTTAATCCTATACTGAAACTATCCTCTTTTATACATTTTGTCAATCCAAGCAACTCTCTTATCTCGTAATTTTTGGAGTTGTGTATCAGGTTTTCATAAACTCCCTGCCAATTATCATTTTTTAGCATCTCAGTTAATTGGTTATATTTATGCTCAAAATTTTTTATCTTTATTAGTTTTGAAGCATTTTGAGCACCAATTAGCTCCATACTTTTTGCTAAAATTTTTCTAAAAATTTTTGGTAATAAAAAGATTTTATCACCAATATTTTTAGCATACCAATACCTCTCATACCCACAAAAAATCTCATCCCCGCCATCAGCTGAAAGTACAACTTTTACACCGCTTTTTTTAGCAACCTGTGAAACTAAAGTTGTAGGTATCCCGCTACTATCGCCAAAAGGCTCATCATAAATATCTACAAAATTTTTTAGTATCTCTTTTGCTTCACTGCTGCTGAGATATTTTTCCGTGTGATTTGTTCCAAGATGTTGTGCTACTTTTTTTGCCCAAGTTGCTTCATTGTATTTGGCTTCTTTAAACCCTATTGTAAAAGTATGGATATTCCCATAATGTTTTTGCAAAATAGCAGCCACTATTGAGCTATCAATCCCTCCACTTAAAAATATTCCAACAGGAACATCACTAACCATTCTGTATTTAAAAGAGTCTATTAAAAGTTCTTCAAGTTCGTCAGCTAATTCATCTTCACTTTTAGTAAATTTTGGTTTTTCAAAAAAAGGAATAATTGACCAATATTGCTGAGTGCTGAGTGCTAAGTGCTGAGTGCTGAGTGTTAAATAATAACCTGGGGGGACTTTATAACAATTTTCAAAAATAGATAAATTTGAAGAGATATAGCCAAATTGAAAAAACTCATATAATGCATCTTTGTTAATTTTCAAGTCTTTTTTATACTTCATAATAGGTTTTAATTCACTTGCAAATATAAAATCTTTTCCGTCAAAATAATAATATAGCGGTTTAACTCCAACCCTATCTCGAATCAAAACTAACTCTTTTTTTTGTCTATCATAAATAGCTATTGCGAACATCCCTATAAATTTATCAACTGCTTTTATGCCCCATTTATGATAAGCTTTAAGTATAACTTCACTATCGGTTTGAGACTCAAATATATACCCAAAAGCCTCCAACTCTCTTCTAATCCCTTTAAAATTATAAACTTCTCCATTATAAACCATCACAAGATTTTCAAAACTCATGGGTTGATGACCCGTGGAGCTTAAATCTAAAATTGAAAGCCTTACATGACCTAAAGAAAGTTCATCACTCTCAAACACTCCATTATCATCCGGACCTCTATGATAAATACTTTTTAACATTTCATTCAAGATATCACTATTTTTACTATTAAATCCTACTATCCCACACATTTAATTATTTCTTTTTCAGTTTTTTTAACCATCTTTTCAATTGAAAAATTTTCAATCACTCTTTTTCTACTGCATTTGCCCAATTGAATTAAATCCTTTTTCAATAATTCTTCTATTCCATTGCTCAATTCTTCAAAACTATTTGGCTTAACTATTACTCCACACTCACCAACTATCATCTTACTGTCTCCAACATCAGTAACCACACAAGGCACCTCACAATTCATTGCTTCAGCTATTGAATTGCCAAACCCTTCTCCAAAAGAAGAAGAACAAAAAATATCAAATCCGCTATAAAAATCTTCTACATGTTTTTGACTTCCTAACCATATAAATTTAGTATTATTAAAATCTCCCAAAATCTTTTGACACTCTTTTTTTATCTTCTTATCTCCGCTTCCAATAGAAAAAATTTTTAAATTAGAATATTTTTGAAGTAACTTTTTAGCACTTTTTGCAAAAATAGTATAACCTTTCATATAATCAATCCTGGCAACCATACCAATAACAATATCATTTTTGCATAAATTATATTTTTTTCTAAACTCTTTTCTTTTTTGCTCATCTTTTTTAAATCTATTTGTATCTATTCCATTATGTACAACTATTGCTCTATCCATAAAAAAACCCTGCTTTTTATGAAAATTAATACTTGCATTTGAATTTGCTATGATTTTATCAACCCTCTTTGAGAGCTTTTTTTGCATCCAAAATAAAATCTGAGATACAATTCCATATTTTTTTAAGTCCATATTTGAAGCCCTAAAACCCCAAATAAGCTTAGTTTTTTTTGGTTTGCACCACAATGAAAATAAGTTCATCTCTCCTAAAAATGAATATATCACATCAGGATTTATTTTATTTGATAGTTGTTTATATTTTTTATAAAAATCAACAAAATCATATCTTCCTTTTTTTTGAAGATTATAATAATTTATATTTGGAATATTTTTTACAATATCTTCTTGCACTCCTCCATACATTGTGCAAACAGTTACATCAAATTTTGTTTTATCTATATATTTAATAAGCTCTATAAACTGTCTCTCAGCCCCACCGATATCAAGTGAACGAATAGCTAAAATTATTTTAATCATTTTGTTTCAACTTGTATTTCAAATATACTCTAATTTTAGACAAGTATGGGATTATAACATTAGGTAAAAATATAACCCCTAGCATTATGTAAGAACTTTTTGATTTTGGACACAATTTAATACTTTTAAAAATATATCTAAATGCTTTTTTGTACTGATTAGACAATTTTGCAAAATATGCTGCACCTTTGTAAATTTTAGCTAAATAACATGGGCAAAATTTTTGTATTTCGTTGCCATAATATTCAATATCCCTTTCATAATTTTTTATAGCTTTATCTGCTTTATTTATCATATTATGTGTTACGCCATTTTCATTTATTCTATAGTTTCTAACTGCTTTATGAATATAATAAATTTTTTTATTTTTTAAAATTCCTCTCCATAAAGTTCCCTCGCCTCCATATAAGTCCGTATCAAATCTTTTATTTCCTAAAATATCTTTTTTAAATATACTCCAAAATTCTCCTGAAATCTTTCCACATAAATAATTATTCCAATCAACTTCCCCACTTTTTTTCAATCCTTTTCCAGCAAATTTTCCATTATCATTTCTATTTGAAATTATTTTGCAGTTCCCCATAACTACATCATATCCCTCAAATATTTTTTCAACCATTTCAATCAGCACACCTTCATTTAAAGTATCATCATCATCAAAAATTCCTATTATTTCACCAGTTGCAAAATCTAATCCATTATTTTTATTTCCATTTGGTCCTTTTGGATATTTTTCATTTTTTATATATTTTATAAATGGATATTTTTTAATATAACTTTTGACAATATCTTTGGTATTATCAGTTGAAGTATCATCAGTTACTATTATTTCAAGACTTGGATAATTTTGATTAATAATACTATCTAAACACTCTTTTAAATAATTTGCTCTATTGTATGTTGGCACTATAAGTGATAATTTTGGATATTTATCCATTTAAAACCTCTCCAATAACTTTTTCCCATTCTTTTACAATTTTTTCTACCGAATATTTTTCTCTTACTTTAATAGCTTCATATGAGAATTTTTCTCTTAAATCTTTATCATTTATCAATCTCTCAATCGCCTCTTTTAGTCTTTGCTGATTTTGATTTTCAACCAATATCCCATTAACTCCATCTTCTATAATCTCACCAGGTCCATAAGGACAATCAAAAGCAATACTTGCACAACCACAACTCATAGCTTCGATTAAAACATTTGGAAAACCTTCTTTTTTTGAAGATAAAACAAATATAGAAGCTTTTTCATACCATTTAAAAATCTCTTTTGTTTTGCCGATCAATTCAATATTTTGTGCTTGTAGTTTTTTTATCAAATTTTCTAAATTATTTCTCTCTTGTCCATCACCCACAATTATTAATTTCCAATCATCTTTTTTAATTTGACTAAAAACTTCTATGAGTAATTCAAATCCTTTTTGATTATCAAGTCTTCCAACTCCAAGAATAATTTTGTCTTTTTTATTTGTATCACATTCTTTTGTTTCAAGAGGATTATAAATAACTTTGATATTTTTTAAAAAAGTATAGTTTTTTTTATCTGCTTTAGTTTGAGTAATAAGCATATCACTAAAAGGATAAATTATCCTACGAATTAAATTTAATATCTTCGAATTATAAAAGTCATATGCTGTTCTTTCTGATATTATTATTTTCCCCCTAGCAATTTTAGATGCAATTATTGCTAAAATGTTTGTATGGGTCATAAAACTTATTACAATATCTGGATTTTCTTGCTTTATAGTTTTTGTTAAAATTTTTATCCTATTAAAACTATTTAGTAAACTTTGTAAAATATTTTTAGACTCTTTCAATAAATCTAATTTTATATGTTTAATTTTATTATCAAGTGGATAAAACGATTTATTATTTGCTAAAGTTATAATTGTAACATTATGATTATTAACAAGTTTATTTACCAAAATTGATAAAACTCTCTCAGCTCCACCACTTCCAAGCGAAGAAATTATAAATGTTATTTTCATTATTTGTTTTTATCCTTATTAAAAACATAAATCAAAACCCACTCAGCTTTTCTATCTTTCATAATAAACCTTTATTTTTATTTTTAAATAAAAATAAACCAATTTTATCAAATGTTTCAAATAAACTTTTGGATATTTAAATGCAATTTTATAATATTTTGTTACAAACCATTTGGATTCAAATAAAAAGCCTTCTGGATGCTTATTTCTAATATTTTTGCTTATGCTATCACTTTCATTTCTATAATAAACTCTTAAAACTTTATTGGTAAAATACGAATAAGTCTGTATCTCAAAAACTATCCTACTCCAAAAAAAACTCTCTGGAATAAATTTTAAATTTTTAGCTTCTTTGGGTATTACAAAAGCTCTTTTTAAATTTTTTGTTTTTAATACCGCCCAAGTTTCACCAAGCCCAATATCCTTCCAACCAAAAACAACTTCAAGTGAAGGCAACAATTTATTTATAACCGGATAATCACATCCTATTCTATTTCCAAATTGATCTTGGCACAAAACCCCAATTCCCCCACATTTTTCTTTTTCTTCATCACTAAAATTTTGCCAAATATTATAAAATGTTTCAAATGTTTCATTTAAAAATTTATCATCGCTATCAGCAAACAAAAATAATTCACCTTTAGCTTCTTCAATTCCTTTTCTTGAAGCAGATGGTTTTCCTTGATTTTCTTGATAAAAATATCTAATAGGAAATTTTGCTTCATTTTGCCACTTTTGAACTAACTCTTTTGTATTATCTTTTGAGCCATCATCAACAATAATCCATTCAAAAATATACTCATTATTTACTTTTTGTAAAGTTTGCTTGCAAATACTCTTATATACTCTGTGTAAAGTATGTTTACGGTTGTATGTTGGTGTAAAAACTGTTAGAAATAGTTTATTTTTCAACTATTTCTCCATTTTCAAGCTCTACTATCCTATCACAACCATCAAGAGTGCTAAGCCTGTGTGCTACAATGATAAGTGTTTTATCTTTGCCGATTTTATATATCTCTTGCATTATCTTTTTTTCTATTTCATTATCTAAGGCACTTGTTGCTTCATCTAAGACTAAAACTTCAGGGTTGTCATATAAAGCTCTTGCTATGGCAATTCTTTGTTTTTGTCCTCCGCTTAGCTTTATACCGTTTTCACCTACTTCAGTATATATGCCTTTGTGACGAGCCTCTAAAAACTCTAAGATATTTGCTTGTTTGAGCACCTTTTTTACTCTTTTTTCATCTATCTCTTTACTAAGAGCTACATTTTCTGCGATATTGCCGTCTTGGAGATAGATGTTTTGAGGGATATAACCTATCTTTTTTCTCCAATTTTTTATATTTTGTTCATTTAAAAGAGTTTTATCTATATATATCTTGCCAAATTCCGGCTTATAAAGACCTATTATAATGTCTATGAGAGTTGATTTGCCGCTTCCACTAGAGCCTGCAATGCCAATCTTTTCGCCTTTTTTTATAGTTAGATTTATATCTTTTAAGATAGGTTTGTTTTGCAAATAACTAAAACTGATATTTTGAAGTTTTATCTCTTTTTGGAGTTCTATCTTTTCATCTCCCAACTCTTCCGGTTCGTATATTAACTCATTATGTATGATATTTAATGCTTGGTTATAAAAAAGTATTTGATTATAAGATGAAAATATGCGATTGACACTTGGCATAAGTCTATAAAGTCCTACGACAAATACCATAAGTACAGGTAATGCGGCTTTTATATCAGTATGATATTTAAGTACCAGATATACTACAATAATAGCAACCAAACTAAAACCTATCATTTCAAGAAAGAGTCTCGGAAACTGTGATAAAGTTTGATTTTTTATATTTGAGAGCGCAAAACCGTAACTTGCATCGTTAAATTGTTCAAGCACCTCTTTATCTTTTGATTTTAACTTTATGATTTTAAAATTTCCAAATGATTTATGGATGATTTCATAAAATTTTTGTTGAAATTTTTCTCTTTGTATTCCGGCTTTTTTTATCTTTGTAGAGATAAAGATTTTTAAAAGTATGACATTTATACCAAGAAAAAAGGTTAAAAGCAGAGTCATTTTCCAATTAACATATAAAAGCATACTATATATCAAAATAAGTACAAAAACTTCACTCATCATAAATAAAACCGCTGAAATCAGTTGTACTAAATTGTTTGCTTCGTTTATGATATTTTTAGCCATGTGAGATGAATTTTTATCTATAAAATTTTTATACTCCATACCCATATAATTTTCAAAAAGTCTGTATGCCAAAAGATGGTATCTGCCTTGTGAAAATCTATTGAGAGCATAAAAGTAACTTAAGTTTAAAATAGCTCTAAAGATATAAAAAATTATAAGTAGTATTCCAAAAATAACTACAAAATTTAAGTGAGTTTTAAAACCAAATAGATGATAGAAAAAAGCTAAATAGTAATTGGTGTCAATTTTTGTAAAATCACTTGCAACAGATATAAAAGGCATAATGATGCCGATACCGATAGTTTCAATGATAGAGATAAGTATCGAAAAGAATAAAAGCAATAAAAGAACTTTTTTGTCTTGCTTTAAGAGTAGGAAGTTTAATTTTGCTAATATTTTCAAAGCTTACCTTGTTTTATTATTTTTAGTGTCAAGGCGTATATCCGTTTGGATTGTTTCTTTGCCAATTCCAACTGTCTTGGCACATTTTATCTATACCCCTTGTTGCTTTCCAGTTTAGGGTTTTATTTGCAAATGAGGGATCGGCATAGCATTTGGCTATATCTCCGGCTCTTCTTTTGGCTATTTTGTATGGTACTTTTTTACCACTGGCTTTTTCATAAGCTTTTACCATTTCAAGTACACTGTATCCCTTTCCTGTGCCTATGTTGGCTATCAAAAGTCCTTTGGTTTTTTGAAGATATTTAAGAGCTTTTACATGAGCTTTTGCCAAGTCAACTACATGTATATAGTCTCTTACTCCTGTGCCGTCAGCCGTATCATAGTCATCTCCAAAAATATTTAGATACTCTAATTTTCCTATCGCCACTTGAGAGATATAAGGTATAAGGTTATTTGGGATACCATTGCGATCTTCTCCGATAAGTCCGCTTTTATGAGCTCCGACCGGGTTGAAGTATCTAAGTATCGCTATATTCCAACTGTTATCACTTTTATGTAAATCTTTTAATATCTCTTCTATGAAGTATTTGCTTCTTCCGTAGGGATTGGTTGTAGCTCCGGTTGGAAAATCCTCTTTTATTGGGGTTGTAGCAGGGTCTCCGTAAACTGTTGCAGAAGAGCTAAATACTATGCTTTTACATTTAAAGATTTGCATAACTTCCAAAAGAGACAATGTGCCTGCAACATTGTTGTCATAATATTTAAGAGGTTTTTCTACCGACTCACTTACAGCTTTTAGTCCTGCAAAATGTATCACATTAACTATGTCAAACTTGGAGAAAGCAGTTTCAAGTTTTTCTTTGTCTCTTATATCACCCTCTATAAAATAAACAGGCTTTTGGATAATTTGTTCAACTCTTTTAAGAGCCTTTTTTGACGAGTTTGAAAGATTATCATATACTATAAATTCATACCCATTTTCAGAAAGTTCCACAAGAGTGTGACTTCCTATATATCCAGCCCCTCCTGTTACTAAGATTTTTTT
>JALVWW010000121.1 GCA_027023175.1 Campylobacterales bacterium | reverse complement strand
GTATAGTTCGGTTATCTCTTTATCGTCCAGTAATATTGAGTTTTTTTCTTTAAAAAGGTGATTTATCTTTTTTATGTCAAAACCCCTTTTAGGTATGCAGTTTTTACATGCAGGAAGAAATCCTCTTACTAAGATAATTTTGTTTTTTATGCTATTTCCACATATAAAACAGTAAAAGTCGTTGTGTATTCTTCCTTCAAATTCTAGTAACTTCGTGTAGGATTCCACTATTACTCTATAGGGATTTTCTTTTTCAAGATATAAGGACATTTGTTCAAGTAAATTGTAATAAAACTTATCTATTTCGTTTATATCTCTTAAATGTTTGTATAAAAGTTGTAAAAATTGTTGCCATATGTAAAATTTTTCTCTGTTTAACATCCATTTGCTTGGCAATGACGAGACATTTCTCAGTTGAAATAGACTCTCTTTTTTTGTAGGATGGGCTTCATAATCTATCTTGTAACCCAAATGGATATGAGAGTGTCTGGCCCCATAAAATCTATAGAGAGTTTTTACTTTTTTTGGGTTTAAAATTGTAACTAAAAGGTCTTCTTCTCTTACTTTTGATACATTTATTATATAGCCTTGCATAAATATCTGACCTTGTGTACATCAAAATTCACCCAAAGGGTATTATAGAATGCAGTATTCTACGAGGTAGAAAATTTTCACTATAGTTCTGTCTGTGCTGAAAACTTTCTGCCTTGTATTATACCACATTCTAAATGGGAATGGTGCGATTATAGTGTGCAAGGTCAGATGTAAATTATATCCAAAATGACAGTTTTATCAAATTTTTACCATTCATTGGATATAATCAGCAAATTTTAGTAGTAAGATGCTTATGTGAAAGGTTGCCTATGAGTGGATATACAAATTTTAAAGACAATTGCGGCTTTGGATTGTTAGCGAATATTGATAATAAAGCCACACATCAAAATGTAAAAGATGCTGTTACAGCACTGGAGAGAATGATGCACAGAGGTGCAGTTGCAGCAGATGGAAAAAGTGGTGATGGAAGTGGACTTCTTTTTGGAATGCCTAAAAATTTTATGAGAAAAGTTGCTAACAAACAAGGAATTGACCTTCCAAAGCAGTTTGCGGTAGCTTTTGTTTTTATGCAGGAAGAGAAGCAAAAAGAGGTTATCGAAGAGGTACTTTATAAAAATGATTTGAAAGTTCTTTTTTATAGAGATGTACCGATTGACACCAATGCTCTTGGAGAATTTGCTCTTAAAAGTTTACCGAACATTGTCCAGATATTTGTTGCACCAAATTCACTCTCAGCTACCAAAAGATTTAGCACCTCTTTATACCTTGCAAGACGAGAGATAGAGAGAAAATTAAAAAATTATGATGAATTTTATATATGCTCTTTTTCAGACAAAACCATATCTTACAAAGGGTTGGTTATGCCGACCCATATCAGAGAGTTTTATGCAGACCTAAGTGATAAAGATTTTAAAACATCCTTTGCACTTTTTCATCAGAGATTTTCCACCAATACCCTTCCTCAATGGAAGCTGGCCCAACCTTTTAGAAGCATAGCGCACAACGGTGAGATAAATTCTATCTCAGCCAACAGATTTAATCTTTTGGCAAAAAGTGAATATATGAAAAGTTCTGTTTTTACAGATAAAGAACTCAAAAAACTTTTACCTATTACAAACGATAAAGTAAGTGATAGCGCAAGTTTGGATCATATGTTTGAATTTTTAATTCAAAACGGTATGGATTTTTTCAAAGCTGCTAGAGTTTTGATACCTGCCGCCTGGCAAAATGCACCACATATGGACTCTGATACCAGAGCATTTTACGAATATATGAGTACCTGTTTTGAAGCATGGGACGGTCCCGCGGCGGTAAGCCTTACTGATGGCAGACATATAGGATGTATTTTGGATAGAAACGGTTTGAGACCGGCAAAATATATCATAACAAAAGATAAGAGAATTATCATTTCAAGCGAATACGGTATCTTGGACATAGAAGAGAACAATGTAATAGAGCGAGGCAAACTAAAAAGTGGCGAAATGATAGGAGTTGATTTAAAGTATGGAAAAGTTTTAAAAAATAGTGATATAGACAATTATCTAAAAGATTTAAATCCATACGGAAAATGGCTCAACTCCAATATGGTTTATCTGCAGGAATTTATAGATATGCCTTTTTCCAATATGGATGACTACAAAATTGACAAGATAGAAGAGAAACAAAGAATAGCAAATATCACTTATGAAGCCAAAGATATGGTTATCATTCCTATGATGAACGAAGGGAAGGAAAATACCGGTTCTATGGGTGATGATACTCCTCTTGCGGCTTTTAGTAACAAACAAAGATGCTTTACCGATTTTTTCAAACAAAAATTTGCCCAAGTGACCAATCCTCCGATAGACCCTATAAGGGAACGGATTGTGATGAGTTTAAATACCGGCTTTGGCGAGATAAGAAATATACTTGATGAAGATGTATATCACGCAAAAAGACTTAAAGTAATAACTCCCATACTTATGCAGGAAAAGATGGAAGTTTTGCTTTCGTTTGGAGACCCCAGTAAGCCAAGATATGATAAATTTTATAAAAACAAAACTTTTTCAACTCTTTTTGAAGAGAATTTAAAAGGAAGCCTCAATGATTTGGCTTATGATGTCGTAGATGCCGTAAAACAGGAAAAAGTAAGAGTCGTAATATTGAGTGATAGATGTATAGGAAAAAATAAAAAACCTATTCCTATGGCGATGGCAGTCGGAAGAGTAAATCAAGTCCTTTTGGAAGAGGGTGTAAGGCACCTTGTTTCTATCGTAGCAGAGAGTTCAGAACCGTATGACTCACACTCTATGGCAGCTTTGATAGCCTATGGGGCAAGTGCTGTAT
>JALVWW010000120.1 GCA_027023175.1 Campylobacterales bacterium | reverse complement strand
AAAGGAAGCATAGAGATAAAAAACCAATCAAAACCTTTAATAAAAGAGTTAGAATACTATCTTGAAGCTTTTACGCAAGAAGATAGTTCAAGAAGTACCAAAGGCTATGGTATCGGACTAAATATAGTAAAAAGGATACTTGATAGACACGGTTTTATGCTTGAATATCATCATAGCAATGGATTTAATATTTTTAAAATAGTAATTTAGTCCACTTAGAAAATTACTCCGGCATATTTTCCAAATAATCAGTAAAGATGGCTTTAACACCTTCGCTAAAAAGCATATTTTTAGTTTTAGTCGAATTTACTGTATAGACATTCGTATATAAATTGTTTTGATTTAACTTAAATACTAACTCTTTCGTCACCAAGGATAGATGAGGATGATAAGCACTCACATCCAATTCCTTTAGATATGAAACCAAATTTTTAGGGACTTTTTTATCTTCAAGAGCTGCCGTATCTATCGATGGCAAAAGCTTTTTGACTTTTTTGATATAGGAGTGATTAAAAGATGATATAAGAACTTCATTTATCATATCAAACTCATCTATCAAGTTTACTACTTTTTTTGGTGCATTCTCATCAAAAGAAGTACCGGTCATATCTTTTATCTCAACATTTAAAGGCATTTTATTGATTTTAGCAAATTGCAAAACTTCTGATAGTTTAGAAATTCTCTGTATTTCCGCAGACTCAATCTCTTTATTAAGATTATCTTTTTTTATCATTCCAAAAGGATCTTTCTTTAAAAACCATGAAGAAAAATCAAGCTTGTTTATCTCATCAAATGTATAATCTACAACATTATACGGTTTTTTAAACAAAGCATTATCAGTAACATTGCTTGTTCTTAGCAGAGTATCATCATGAATTATTACTGCAACTCCATCTTTTGTAAAATTAACATCAAGCTCAATAAAATCAGCCTTTCCCAAAGACTCTTTAAAAGCACTCATAGTATTTTCAGCTCTTATAGACCTGTTTCCCCTGTGTGCAGCAATAAGATGGGCTTTGTTTTTGAAATGATCCCAAAATGACATAATTATCCTTGCTTAGCAGTATCCTGTATATTTTTCATCTTCATATAAAAATTCATGGTGATGCAAAAGAAGATTTGTATCTTTTAAGAACATTATGCAATATGCAGGTTTTTCTTCGTTAGTAAGATGCTCTTTGGTTTCGTCTGGAGTAAAAGCAACCTGAAAAGTTGTACTTTTGGTTGAGTGTAAAGATACATTTTTTCTTTGCATTTGGGTAATGCGGTGCAAATGACCATAAGTGATATGCAATATATTGTCATATCTGTCAATGATATCCCAAAATTTATCACTATTTTTCAAGTTCGCATCACTGTCCATCTCATACAAAAAACTCTTCAATGGATGGTGATGCATAAAAATATATATTTTTTTATCTTTATAATTTTCAAGCTTGTTTTTCAACCATGTCAATCTTTTTTGGCACAAATTGCCATATGGTTTGTCAGCAACCAAAGTATCCAAAAATAAAAATGCAAACTCTTCTGTCTCTAACGAATATTGCACAAAGCCCTCAAATTGAAGTTTTGGGAAATATCTTAAAAAGAGCTCTCTTTTGTCGTGATTACCCACTATCGGATATACAGGAATTGAAAAATCTTTTACAATATCATAAAAAACTGCATAAGCCTCTTTTGAGGGCATATCAACCAAATCCCCGGTAATAACGACCATAGAAGCATCTTTGTGATACTTTTGTATACTTTCAAGAGCTTTTCTCAAACGAAAAGAAGGATCTATCCCATATAAGTTTTTCTGCTTAGTGTCAATTATATGAGTATCACTTAAGTGAATTATTTTCAATTTTTTCTACTCATAAATAGGTTGATCATAGCTATAATACTTACAACTAGCACTATCATAAATGATACAGCATTTAAGACTGGAGTTGAACTATATTTTATACGAGAAAACATTTCAACAGGCAAGGTAGGATCTGAACCTACTAAAAATATAGTAGTATTAAAATTTGAAAAACTTATCAAAAATGTTACAGCAAATGCACCTATAATAGCAGGTCTTAAAAAAGGAATCGTGATATAGTAGATCGATTGCAACCTAGTAGCTTTTAGACTCAAGGCTGCCTCTTCCAATGTGGGATCAAACCTCTTTAGTCTTGCACCTATCATAAGCATTGCATAAGTTGCACCGAATGAGAATTGACCAAGTACAACAAGCCAAAAACCGGGACTAAAAAATGATGCATCTATATGAAACTTTTCCGATATGATATTGCCTACATAGGTTGAACTTATAAGTATTGAAATACCCAAAATGACTCCCGGTATGATAAGCGGTGCTATGGCAAAAAAGTATAAAAATCCTTTAAATTTAAACTTTTCCTGTTCAAACAAAAGTGCGGCAATAGTGCCTACTACTGTGGATAAAACAGCCATAACAAATGCGGTCAACAAACTTATCCATATACTTCTTAAAAGATCATCATCATAAAAAAGACCGACTCTGTCATCTGTGTTGGCAAAAAACCAGTCAAGCGAAAAGCCTTTCCATGGAAGTGCTATGAAGTTTGAGTCATTAAAAGCCAAAACCGATATGGTCAGCAAAGGAAGTACCAAAAATATGAAAAACAGTGCTATATAGACTCTATATCCGTTTTTATACAAAGGGGTGCTAGGGAGTGACCTTATCATGATTATTGTCCTACCTTTTCAAGTTTTTGTCCTGATATTTTAAGAGCTATCCAAACTATTGCCGAAGAGAGTATTAGTAGTAAAAAGCCAAATGCAGAACCCTCATTCCAGTTAAATGTAGATAAAAACTGATTGTAAATCTGCTCTGTAAACCATAAAGAACTCTTTCCGCCCAAGATATTTGGCGCAACATAATCTCCGATAACAAGCATAAAAACGATAATGGAACCGTTTACGATACCAGGCATTGAGTGAGGGATTACAATGCGCCTGATAATTGTCCATTTTGAAGCACCCAGGTCACTTGCAGCTTCTATGAGCGAATCATCCAGACTGTCAAGTGTTGTCATTATTGGAACTATCATAAACAGCATAGACATATACAAAAGTCCTATAACCATACTAAAATCCGTATAAAGAAGTTTTATGGGTTTTTTTATGATACCAAGCCATATCAGAGTCTCATTGATAACACCATGGTCTCCAAGGATGATCATCCATCCGTATATAGTGACAAGTTCACCTACCCAAAGCGGTATCAAAAGCAAAAGTGTAAAAAATCCGGCATATTTTTTTGAAACTACCTTTGTCAAATAAAATGCGACAGGAAAAGTCACTACAAAAGCCAGTATGGTTACACCGATAGCATAAAGAGCAGTATTGATATATGTACGCCAATATATTTTATCACTAAAAAACTCACTATAGTTTGATAGTGACCAAGAGGAGTTTCCTGCATCATCTACTACTTTAAACGAATTTATAAAAAGATCGATATGGGGTATTATTATCAACAAAACCAACCAAAGTAAAACAGGTAACAAAAGAAAATAGAAAGCTTTTTTATTTCCTGACATTATATTATTCCTTATAGCATTTTATATTATTAAAACCTACACCAAGGCTGACCTTGTCATTTTCTTTCAAATTTTGAAATTTTGCATTTTGGGGAAGTGATACGAGTATCTCTTTTTCATTATCCACCGTAACAGACATTTTGGTATTTGCACCGTCAAAAAGTATATTTGTTATAACTCCTTCAAACCTAAACAAATTTTTAAGTTCACTTGCCGGTTCAACTATAAAAGCCTCCGGTCTAATAAACATAACTTTGGGGGTAAAATCAAGATCAGGCTTTTTGATCGTCCATCCCTTTTGTGTAGTGATGAATTCACCTGATTTTTCTTTTATCTCAAACCTGTTATTTTCTCCGACAAATCCTGCCACAAAAGAGGTGTTTGGATGTTTGTATAAATTTCTGGGAGTATCGACCTGCTCCAAGTGACCTTTATTCATAACCGCGACTCTATTACTCATAACCAAAGCTTCAGACTGGTCATGAGTAATATAGATAAAAGTGGTACCTATCTCTTTTTGAAGCTCTTTAAGCTCTATCTTCATTCTCTCTCTTAGTTTTCTATCAAGTGCACTCAAAGGCTCATCCAAAAGTAAGATAGAGGGTTTCATCGCCAAAGATCTCGCTATGGCAACTCTTTGTTTTTGTCCGCCGGAGAGTTCATTTATCTTTTTCTTTTCAAAACCTTCCAGTCCGACACGAGAGAGCATACCAAACACTCTTTCTTGTATCTCTTTTTTATCCAATTTTTGTCTTTTTAGTCCAAAAGCAACATTTTCATATACATTCATCATCGGAAAAAGCGCAAGAGATTGAAAGACTATATTGACAGGACGATTTTCAGGGGATATGCCTTTTAGAGATTTGCCTTTTATCAAAACATCCCCTTTTGTTTCTTCTATAAAACCGGCAATTACTCTTAAAAGTGTTGTTTTCCCGCATCCCGAGGGCCCCAGAACTGAAACAAACTCTCCCTCTTTAACAGTTAGGTTTATATCATCCAGTGCGACAAACTTTCCGAAATGTTTAGATAGGCTTTTGATCTCTAGAATATCACTCACTTTTATCCTTTAAATGATTATAACTGTATAATTTTTCAAAAAATTATACAGTTATAATCAAAGCCTCCAAAGATAACTCTTCGGAAGCTTTGAAATAATTATTCAGCAGCTTTGATTTTTTCAAGAGCTTTTGCTTCAATACTTGCAAATCCGGCAGGAAGCGCATCATACCATTTGATATTTTTTATATCTTCAGGAGAGTATGACCTTTTAAAATTTGCTTTAATCTTTGCATCAAGATATTTTGGAGCATCCTTGGAAACAGTCATATAGCTACTTTTGTTTGTAACATAAGCTGCATTTTTAGGTTGCAATATAAAGTTTATCCATTTATAGGCACCCTCTATATTTTTGGATTTTGCAGGAATGGCAAAAGTATCTATCCAGCCTAAAGCTCCGCTTTTTGGGCAAACAAAGTCGATGTTTTTATTTTTATCATGTGCTTGCCAACCTATAGCATCCCATCCGGACTCAACCCACACATCACCACTTTCAACAAGAGCTTTTTGTGTATCCCCGCTAGTCCAGTAGGTTTTTACATATTTTTTAGTTTCAATAAGTTTTTTTGTAACTTTATCTATAAGCTTTTTATATGCCTCTTTATCACCATAAAGCTTGAAAGGATCATACCCCATACCAAAAGCTGCACCTATCAATATAGGCCTTTTTAGTCTGTAAGATATATGTCCGGCATATTTTGGATTCCATAAATCAGACCAGTCGTTAGCTTCCGGAGCCATTTTTTTATTGATGATAAGGCCTGTTGTTCCATAAATGTAAGGAACAGAGTAAACTTTACCGTCAACCGAGCTAATTCTCTTGGCAGCATCTACCATAGCTTTTGTTATTTGGTTTGTATTTATCTTACTGTAGTCAATAGGATGATAGATATGAAATCTTTTCTGAACAAATCTAATCCTATCAACACTAGGTTGAGCCAAGTCAAATCCACCGCCTCTTGTAGCTCTAAGCTTAGCAATCATCTCTTCATTGTTGCTATAAGTTACCTTAACTTTTATACCTGTCTCTTTTTCAAACTTTTTGACAAGTGCTTTTGGTGCATAACCTTTCCAGGTTATAAGCCTAAGTGTCTCTTGTGCCATAAGCACACCTGAAGTTAACAACAGTGCAGAAGCACCCAACAAAACAACTCTTTTCATGAAAACCTCCATAATATTTATATCTTTAATAAAAAGATATTTTCGTTCGAATTGTAGCTAGTTTAGATTACAAAATAGTTACAAAATGACACCAAACACAATCATAACAAGTTTTTGCCTAATATTCAATATAATTTTATGTAAATATATACTTTTACTATTTTTTGGGTATAATTTTCCTTTTTAAAACCCAAATTTTGCAATAGAGTTTGCTGTAGCAGCACTAATATAATGAATTTTATTGTAAAATTTGGGTTAAACCGAAAGGATAAACAATATGCTTTCAAATGCTAAAGAGCAATATGATGTTATTGTCATAGGAGGCGGTGCAACCGGAAGCGGGATAGCTTTGGATGCCACACTTAGAGGCCTTAAAGTTTTACTAATAGAAAAAAATGATTTTAGTGAGGGTACCAGCAGTAGAAGCACCAAGTTGGTGCATGGTGGAGTAAGATACCTTGAAGCTGCAGTTAAACATTTTGATAAAGAGCAGTATCATTTGGTAAAAGAGGGGTTAAGAGAAAGAAAAAGACTTTTAGACAATGCTCCACATTTGGCACATCCGATTACTCTTTTGACTCCGATATACAACTGGCTTGAGGTACCTTATATCTATGCCGGGCTGGTTTTGTACGACATCATTTCAGGAAAGCAAAGGCTTGGTAAAAGCTCCATAGTGACAAGAAAAAAAGTTACAAAATTAAATCCGTCTATCAAAAAAAATGGACTTAAACTGGCAGTTAAGTACTATGACGGTGCTTTTAATGATGCCAGAATGAATGTGGCTTTGCTCCAATCAGCCGAGCAAGAGGGTGCAACTGTAAAAAATTATACCGAACTAAAAAGTTTTATTTTTAGAAATGATAAAATAACAGGCATAAAAACATATGACTATATAAACAATAAAGAAGAAGAATTTTATGCCAAATATTTTATCAATGCAACCGGGGTTTTTTCAGACCACATAAGAAAAATGGCTGATAAAAATATAAAAAGTATCGTTAGACCAAGCAGCGGTATTCATATAGTTGTGGATAAAAAATTTATTCCTTCAAACAACGGACTTATGATACCAAAAACAAAAGATGGAAGAGTTTTGTTTTTATTGCCTTATCTGGATAAATGCCTTATAGGAACAACGGACAATGAAGCAAAAGTAAAAGAACATTTAAAAGTAAGTGATAGTGATGTGGACTATCTTTTGGAGCATGTCAACAAATACTTCGATGTTAATATCACAAAAAAAGATATCCTTGCTTCTTTTTGCGGGTTGCGTCCTCTGGTTGATTTAAATCATGATGAAAAAAGTGCTGAACTTGTAAGAGAGCACATCATTGAAAAATTAGACTCGGGTTTGATAACCATAGTAGGTGGAAAATGGACCACATATCGCAGCATGGCGGAAGAGGTTGTAAATATGTTGACAAATACACCATGTAAAACAATTGATTTTAAACTTGCAGGCAGCCACAAAATAATATCTACAAAAGATTTAGCTGACTATGGACTCAATAAAGAAACTTCTAAAAGACTAATAAAACTGTATGGTGACAATGCTCTCAAAATTACTTCGATAGCCAAAAATGAAGTCGGTTATGATTTTATAGATAACAAATACCATATACTCAATGCGGAACTTATCTATACAATCAGATATGAATATGTAAAAAAACCTTTGGATTTTATCATAAGAAGAGCAAATTTGGGATTGATTGACAAAAAAGAGTCTATAAAAACAGTAAAAAAAGTAAGCGAGATACTTGTAAAAGAGTTGGAATATAATTCTGAGTTTTTACAACATCTGTATAATGAAAGTATAAGTCTGCTTGAAGAGGGATTTTGAATGAAACACTCATGTTTTAAAAACACAAATAACAATAAAAATCATGAGGGTTTCTCTTGCAAAGGCAAAGCATAAGTTTATCCCATAAAATTTGTCAATTTTATGGGAACCCTAAAAGTGAGAGGGTACAGCGAAGCGAAACTCCGCAACGAAGTGAGGACATCCGAGCTTTAGCGACAATTCCGCAGCTTTGCGAGGACAATTGGAAAGGAGCTTTGCTTCTTGTAAAGGAGATTTTCAGATGAAAAGGTATGATTTTATCTCATGGAATGTCAACGGTATAAGAGCGATTGATAAAAAAGGTGCGCTCAAATGGATAGATGACAAAAAGATTGATTTTCTCGCTCTTCAGGAGATAAAAGCCAAAAAAGAGCAAATTCCTGCAACCCTATTTGATAAAAAATTTAAGCACTTTTGCGTAAACTCTGCAACAACTGCAGGAAGGCATGGAGTTGCCTTGTATTGTGATATAGAGCCTTATTTTGAAAGCAACGGTTGGCATATCGATACACTAAAAGAGGGGAGAATAAACGAGATACACTTTAAAACAGAAAAATTTGATATAGCATTTTTCAATGTTTACTTTCCCAACGGTCAAATGAGTGAAGATAGGCTTCAGTACAAGCTTGAGTTTTATGATAAATTTTTGCAATATGTCAACGAGCTTAGAAAAGAGGGCAAATCAATAATAGTATGCGGGGATTTTAATACAGCTCATAAGCCTATAGATTTAAAAAGACCAAAGGCCAATGAAAATACTTCAGGGTTTCTACCCATAGAAAGGACATGGCTAGATAAGTTTATAAACGCAGGCTATATTGATACTTTTAGATATATTCATGGGGATGTCGAGCATCGCTATACCTGGTGGTCATACAAATTCAATGCAAGAAAAACAAATGCCGGCTGGAGAATAGACTATTTTTTTGTCAGCGAAGATTTGAAAGACAACATTGCAGATGCAGATATACTTGATCAAATTTTAGGAAGTGACCACTGTCCCATAAGCCTAAGTATCAAGCTCTAAAAAATATCATTTTTATCTGATAGTTTCAAAGCCTCTTTGACTGCATTTACATAACTTTTTATAGATGGATTTTTATCTTCGTATGCTATATCAAAAGCTGTTCCATGATCTACTGAAGTTCTTATAATTGGAAGATTTAGCGTTACATTTATACTCTCGTCAAAATATAGCGTCTTTACCGGAATGAGTCCTTGGTCATGATACATGGCAATAAAATACTTTATATTTTTTATACTTTTCGGACTAAAGGCGGTATCAGGCACTAACGGTCCGTAAAATATCTCTCTTTTTACTAGTTTATTTACATATTTTATAGTTTTTTTTATAACTTTTTCCTCATTTCCTATAACACCGTTGTCTCCTGCGTGGGGATTTAAACCCAAGACAGCTATACTCTCTGTCTGTAGAGAATTTTGAACATTTAAAAGAAATTTTGATAATTTTTTAAAAGTTACCTCTTTTGCAACACTTTTTAATGGAATATGTTGAGTGTAAAGTATGGAAAAAAGCTTTTTACATCCTATCATCATGATAGCCTCTTTTTTAAACTCATCTCTCAAAACTTCTGTATGACCTTTATAGGAAATTTTTGCCTTATTCCAAGCCTCTTTGTTTATTGGAAGAGTAACAATGGCATCAACTTTTTTCTCTTTTGCTAATTTTATAGCTTTTTTGAAAGATTTAAATGAGCAAAGACCACTCTTTTTAGTTATAGTACCCGGCTTTATCTTGAACTCTTTTCCAACTTTTAGACATTTAAAATCTTTTGGCAACTTTTTACCTAAAAGTTCACAAGCTTGTAAAGCCATATTTTTATCTACCAAATAAATAGGCTCGCAAATTCTACATATCTTCTTATGAGCCTTCAAAGCTATCTCAAACCCGATACCGTTAAGATCACCTATACTAATAGCAATTTTTTTCACCCTTCACCCTTCATCCTTCACCCCTTATCCCCTTACCACTTTAATCATATCCTCAACCGCTTTTTGAAAGCCTGTAAATACACTCCTTGCTATGATACATTGCCCTATATTTAACTCTTCTACAAACTCTATATCTGCTATCTCTTTTACATTTTGATAGTTTAGCCCATGACCTGCAGCTACTTTGATACCAAACTCATTTGCCTCATTTGCAGCTTTTGCTATCTTTAAAATTTCCGCTCTTAGCATTTTTTCAAGCTCTCTTCTTTGTATGTCAAACTCTTTTATAGAGTTTTTATTGTATCTTAGATTGCTATAAAGCATAGAGTGAATGTTAGCATATCTTCCTGTATGAAGCTCCACCCAATCAACAAGTAAAACTTTTGAAGCTCTTATCATTTCAACAGTCGGGTCGATAAAAAGAGAAACTTCTATATCATTTGCTTTTAAAAAATGAACAACACTATCAAGCCTGTCATGATAAGTAGGTATATCAAGCCCCCCCTCGGTTGTAACTTCTTCTCTTTTTTCAGGCACTATGGTAGCCCTATATGGTTTTAGCTCCACAACTTTTTCTATAATATCCGGATCTATAGAGCACTCCAAATTGATGGGAAGTTGTGAATTTTCTATAATTCTTCTTGCATCATCATCGTTGATATGTCGCCTATCTTCTCTAAGATGGATAGTGATCTGATCTGCTCCTGCCAATCTTGCCAAAGGTACAGCATCTAACGGATCAGGATCGTTTATCTTTCTAGCCTCTCTTAAAACCGCAATGTGATCTATATTTACACCTAGTTTTGTCATATAATACCTTTTTAAAAAGATTTTGAGTATTATACCATTCTCAACTGAAAAAAGGAAAAATTATGGTAGCTTTTGATCTTGGATCAAACACATTAAGAGCGGTCAAATTTGACTGTCAAACAAGAGAAAGAGTAAAAGAGTATGAAAAGATAGTAAAAACAGCTGACGGACTTCAAGAAAGTGGTGAAATAAAAAAAATAACTATAGAAAAGATAGTTGAAGCGATAAAAGAGGCAAAAGAAGTTATAGATGCAAAAGATGACGAAGTGGTTGCAGTAACAACTGCGGCTTTAAGGATAGCAAGTAACAGTGAAAAAGTTTTAAAAATTATAAAAAAAGAGACTGGCATTGACTTTAAAGTTATAAGTGGTACAGAGGAGGCAAACTATACAGCTTTGGCAGTAAGTGAGAGACTGAAGAAACTGGGGCTTCAAAATGAAGATTTTTTACTACTTGATTTGGGAGGAGGTTCTAGTGAAGTTTATATCAAAAAAGAGCAAAGATCTTTTATAAAAAGTTTTCCTATCGGCATAGTAACTCTGACTCAAAAGTACAACTCTGTCGAACAAATGCAAGAGAGTCTGGAGTGTGAAACAAAAGAGATCAAAAAGTTTGTTGATGAAATTTATTCGAACTTTTCAAAACCTAAGCTTTTTGTCAGTACTGCAGGAACGGCAACCACATTGGCATCCTTTAAACTTGGTCTTGATTATGAACATTATGATCATTCAAAAGTAACCGGCATGTTTTTAAGTATCGGTGATATAAAATCAGCCCTCTCAAAGCTTCTTTCAATGGATGAGAATGAGAGAAACAGATGGGTTGGAGTCGGAAGAAGTGATTTGATCATAAGCGGTATATCCATTCTTCTAAAAATTCTTCAAATAGCAGACTTTGAAAATATGGTTGTCATAGATGACGGTCTTAGAGAGGGCATAGCTATAGACAAATGTAACGGACTTGAAGCAAAGATAATATAAGATTAATATTTTTTAGATATAATACACCCCTTATACCCAAACAGTAAAATTGAACAAAGGAGAGCAAATGCAACTCTCGGGATCACAAATGGTCATAGAAGCACTCAAAAGAGAAGGGGTAAAAACTGTTTTCGGTTATCCCGGCGGTGCCATCATGAATGTATATGACGAAGTATATAAACAGGATTTTTTTGAGCATATACTAACCAGACACGAACAAGCGGCAATCCATGCGGCAGATGGATATGCAAGAGCAAAAGGAGATGTCGGAGTTGCTTTTGTCACAAGCGGACCCGGTTTTACCAATGCCGTCACAGGACTTGCAACAGCCTATATGGACTCTGTACCTTTGGTTGTTATCAGCGGGCAGGTACCTATAACCATGATAGGGACTGATGCTTTTCAAGAGATAGATGCAGTAGGCATCAGCAGACCTTGCGTAAAACACAATTATCTTGTAAAAGATGTCAAAGATTTACCTAGAATTTTAAAAGAGGCTTTTTATATAGCCAGAACCGGAAGACCCGGCCCTGTTCATATAGATATCCCAAAAGATGTTACAGCTCAAATAGGTGAATTTGTTTATCCAAAATCTATAAAACTAAAAACATACAGACCAAACTATGTAGGCAATCCCAGACAGATTAAAAAAGCCGTTGAACTAATAGCCGAAGCAAAAAGACCTGTACTTTACCTTG
>JALVWW010000119.1 GCA_027023175.1 Campylobacterales bacterium | reverse complement strand
GTTATATTATAAAGCATAAGAGTGATTATTATAGACTTTTGCAAGAGGTTAGAGCAAAACAAAGCTATAATGAATGGATACTTTATATGTTAGATGCCATAGAAATAACTGCAAATGATACTGCAAACTTGATAGAAAATATAGAAAAATTGATGCAAAAGACAAAAAATAAAGTACAGAAAAATTTACCAAAGATTTATAGTAAAGATTTAGTTGAAGTCTTATTTTTACATCCCTATACAAAGATAGAAACTTTAGCAGATAGATTGATATTGACGAGGCAAACAGCTTCTAAATATTTAAAAGAGTTAGGCAATATCGGTATTTTAAAAGAGGTGAAAAAAGGAAGAAATAGATATTTTATAAATATTGAGTTATTTGAGTATCTTAAGAAAGAGATAAATAAATAATATGGGTAAAAAACTGCAAAATTTTAACATATCAAAATAATATGTTAAAAAAACTTAAAAATTTTAACATATTTGTAAAATTTGGGTCAAAAGGATAATGATATGAAAATATTGCTGACAATATTCAGTTTAACCGTTATGTTATTTGCACAAAAAGTTTTTGTGGGTCCTCCATACCAAAGAAGCATAACTGTTTACAGTAACTCTATAGCTTTTGTACAAGAATGCAAGAAGTTTGAGCTTAATAAAAATGGCAATGCATATATCATCTACGAAGGTGTGCCAAATTCCATCATCATCGACAGTGTGCTACCGGAATTTTCCGATAAAAGTACTCTTTTGTATTCTCAAACTTTTGAAAAAAACAGAGTTGATTCCACTACGCTTTTAAAGTACTATAAAAAGCGTACTTTGCCTATAAAGTTTTTTAGGCCAACAAGCAATGTAAATGAAAGAGTTTTATCTGATGGGTATATATTGTCCGGCGGCTCATATGTAACTATCAAAGACAAAAACGGTAAAATTTATCTCTTGTCTTTAAAAGATATAATCTTTCCTGCTCTTCCAAAAGAGTTGACTCTGACAAAACCGAGTCTTACATGGAAAATCAATGGGAAAAAAGGTAAACAAAGCGTGAAACTTTCATATCTTGCAAGAGGTATCAAGTGGAAAGCAAACTATACGCTAAACCTTGAAAAAAAAGCGAAACTTACAGGTTGGATTACGATAGATAACAACAGCGGAATCTCTTATAGGGATATGAAGATTTACTGTATTGCGGGAAATGTCAATATCATAAGAGGTATAAACAGAGCCTCAAATATGATGCTAAAAAGTGCCATGCCTGTTATGAGTGATAAATTGAGTGTAAAAGAGGAGTCGTTTGGCGGATTTCATCTGTATGAGATCCCTTTTAAAGAAGATATAGAGCTTGGTTCAAAACAGATAAAATTTATATCTAAAAAGAGTGTCAAGTATGATGAATTTGCAAAATTGAGCTGGAATATTCCTGTATATCCGTTAAGAGGAGCAAAAAAGTACTCATTTTCTCATATAATTCACATGAAAAACATTAAAGCTTCAGGGCTTGGGCTGCCTTTGCCAAAAGGAAAAGTAAGAGTTTACAAAAAAGATAAAAGTGACAATGTTCATTTTATGGGGGAGAGTTCTATCGGACAAATTCCTGTAAAAGATGACATATATCTAAATGTCGGAAAATTTTTTGATATAAAAGCCAAAATAAAGCAGAGCGTTTTTAAAGCTTCAAAAAACAGACACTATATCTACTCAAAAACCAATATCAAAATATCCAATGAAGATGAAAAAACCAGAGTCATAAAGCTTGATAGTTTTTACAATGCTTTTGGCAATTATAAGATAAAAAGTAGTTGTAGGGGAATTTGTAAAGAAGAAAATATTTCGAGTAATTTAAAAAGATTTACTATCATTTTGAGTGCTCATAAAAGTTATGATTTTGATATAGAGTATGAGTTGGATAATTGATGAGGGTAATTCTCGCTTTTGTTTTGATACTTTTTCTTGGAGGTTGCTCTTCCAAGGAGAATAATTTTGTAAGCAGTGTTTTTCAAACCAATGGTGCCGGTTTAATGAAAGAGTACAGAGTAACACTTGATAAATTTTTACTTCAACTTGGAAAAAAATTGATACTTAGAAACCAAGAAGCTTTTAGCCGAGATATACTTTTTTACATCAAAAATGATATAAACAATGATGCTGATACTATCAATCTGCCCCTGGTTTCTTCAGCAGATGAAACAAACTTTAAGGAGTATATCAAGATAGCATTTTCTCCAAAAAAGATAAAACACAGAGGCGATTACCTTCTGGTAGGACTTTATAAAATGTTTTACTGGAGTTTTGAAGCAAAAAGTTTTCACAAACTGAGTGCTCTACAGTATGATGGCAATAAACTGCAAGAAGCTTACGAGATACTTCAGGTGGTTGCATGGAAAATAAAGATAGCAAAAGACAGAAGAGGCAATTATCTATATCTTACATGGCAAAACAATTGGCAGGTTGAGTTGCAAAAGAGGTTTAAAAGAGGTGAAAAATTATCTGCAAAGCTTATAAACTCTCTAAAATATATAAAAAATAAAAAAGAGAGTTTACTTTCTTCTTCCAATCTTTCTTTTGAGGCACTTTTTGCTAAAATGTTGTTCGTTTATGAAAGAGCTTTAAAAACTGTAGGAGTCGAGCCTAAAAGTTTGGGTACCGATGCACTCAGGACTCTATTTTTGATGTTGTAGGAGATTTGATGAAAAGGTTTGTATTGTTTATTTTGGTTGGAGTAAGTTTGGCATGGGCTAAGGGTGATATTTTTTTATATCTTGGTAAATGTTCAAAAGCCAACTATGAAAAACTGCAGCAGATTCTAAAGAAAAAGCCAAATCTAAAAATATATGACAAAGACGGTCAAACTCCTTTGACAAAAGTCGCGCAATCTTTACAAAACTGTTAC
>JALVWW010000118.1 GCA_027023175.1 Campylobacterales bacterium | reverse complement strand
AGAGCCGATGATACCGACTTTTGCATAAGGGAAAATGATATCTTTTACTACTTCAAACTTTGTTGCCCCCATGGCATAAGCTGACTCTTTTAAAACATCAGGGGTTGTATTCATAGCATCTCTTGTGATAGCCGCCATAAATGGTAGTATCATCACTCCTAGCACTAAACCCGCCGTTAAAAGTGAAAGCTGAGAGCCTCCAAACATCTTTTGAACCAAAGGTGCAAAATAAAAAAGCCCCCACATACCGTAAATGATACTAGGAATGGCAGCAAGTAGTTCTATCGCCATACCTACCGGTTTTATAAGAAATAAAGGAGCTATTTCAGATAAAAAGACCGCTACACCCATAGCGATAGGCAGCGAAAAAGCAAGGGCTATCAAAGTTGAAAGTATAGTTCCTACTATCGGGATAAAACCTCCAAAAATTGTATCTGTTTTTATATTTGTATTTGTATCTGCACTTTCATCTTCATCACCGCCTAAAACAGGTGTATCATCAGCAAAAAGATTGTCATCATTTATATCGCTTTCATCGCTATTTTGAGAAGTTTTTGTTATTTTTTTTGAGGGTTTTATATCTGTTTGGGGTAGTTTTATCTCGATAGTTTTATTCCAACTGCTATCAGTTAAGAAATGAAGTCCATACTTTTGCATAGCCGGTTTGGCATTTAAAAAAAGCATTACAAATATACAGACCAATACAACAAGTACAAGAGTCGCACTCGAAAATGCGACTCTTTTAAAGATAAGCTCTTTGTTCACTAATAAACTCCGTTAGCTTTCCAGTAATTTTTTATCTTATTAGTTACACTCTTTGGAAGTGGAACATAGTAAAGTTTTTTTGCTATATCAGCACCGTTATCATAAGCCCAAGCATAAAAAGCTGTAACTTTTTTGTCTTGTGCAACTTTCTCTTTAGGCATGATGATAAATGGACAAGCAACCAACGGATAAGAGTCTTTTCCTTTTGGATAACCTATAACTGTATAAAAACCTTTTTTAGGGTCAAAATCAGCTCCCGCAGCCGCAGCTTGGAATGTTTTCATTTCAGGTTTTACAAAATAACCATCCCTGTTTTCAACAACAGCTACTTTTGCATTTGATTCTACCGCATAAGCATACTCGATATAACCGATAGAGTAAGGAGTTTGTTTGATGATAGAGCTAACTCCGGGGTTGCCTTTACCGCCTACATTGTTGCAACTCCAGTTGATACTTTTTTTAACTCCGTAGTGCTTTCTCCACTCTCTACTAACACTTGCTAAAAAGTAAGTAAAGTTCCAAGTAGTACCTGAGGCATCACTTCTTCTAGCAAAAATGATCTTTTTATGAGGAAGTTTTAGATTTGGATTGATAGCTTTTAGCATAGGGTTATCCCAATACTTTACTTTCCCCTCAGCGATGGCAACGATAGCTTTATCAGTAAGTTTCAAAGCCTCATTTGGCACTCCGGGAAGATTGTAAGCTAAAACAGTAGCGCCTACGACTGCAGGAAATTGTAACATTTTAAACTTTTTTTGAGCCTTTGGAGTAAGTGGGGCATCCGTACCTCCAAAATCCACAAGTCTTTTAGTAGCATCTTTGATACCTTTTCCGCTACCGCCTCCGTTGTACTGCACTTTTTTGCCTGTAGCTTTATAGTAAGCCTTAGCCCAAGCTTGATTGATAGGAAGTACAAAACTAGAACCGTCACCCTTTACTAGATCACTAGCTACCAAAGAAGTTGCCACCATAGTACCGGCTATAATCATAGAACTTATTTTATTCATCTTGTTTTCTCCTTGTGAAGTTATGGAAAAATTGTACTAAAGCTTGGTTACAAAACGGTTACATCTACTATATAAAAAATAGTTTCAAAAGCAAAAATTTATCTTCTTAATGTTAAAATATGTTATGCTTGTTTACAGACGGGGAAAATGAAGATAAAAAGTAAAAAAATTTTAAGAAACTCTTTTTTTGTACTTCTTGTAGTTTATCTTGCTATTTTAAGTGTAGTATATATTCAGTTTAATTCATATGCTGTTTCACAAAACCAGGAAAAACTGCAGGATATTCTTATGCACGACAAAGCTCTGCAAAGATATATAGAAGAAAAAGTCAAGCCGGTTATATATGACTTTCAAAAAAGAAACATACTGCCAAAATCATACTTCAATCCTACTATTTTATCTTTTACCTATATATCCAGGCATATTATGGCAAACTATAACAAACTTAGAATATCAAACAATCTAAACCCAATAATTTACAAAATAGGCTCAGACAATCCAAGAAATCCTAAAAATAAAGCTTCAAAAAAAGAGATGAAAATTTTAAATGAATTTAACAACGGTATTGCACCAAGTTATAAGAAATTTTATAAAGTTGACGGAAAACCTTACATATACTATGCACTGCCTGTTGCAAAAACTAAAAAATCATGTCTTAGATGTCATAGTGATCCCAAAATAGCTCCAAAAGATTTAGTTAAAAGATATGGCAACAAAGCCGGTTTTCATGAGAAACTGGGACACATAAGAGCAATCTTATCCATAAAAATGCCACTTCAAAGAGAGTTGGGTAATGCATATCATTTGTTTAAAATTTTTACCATTATACTTAGTGTTATATTTATCATCATTTATACTCTTATATACTACTTTGTTAAAAAACTTGATTTGAAAGATGAGAAACTAATCAACCAAATGAACCATGACTCGCTAACAAAAATATACAACAGATACAAATTTAATGAAGATATTAAAAAAATAATAAATTCAAAAAGAGACGAATCTGTTTTTATCATAATGTTTGACATTGATAATTTTAAAAAAATAAACGATACTTACGGACATCCTGTAGGCGATAAAGTATTGAGTGAGCTTTCAAATCTCATAAAAGAAAATATCAGACCTGCCGATAGCTTTTATAGAGTCGGGGGAGAAGAGTTTGTAATAATTGCTACAAATTTAACTCCCAATCAGGCATATGGATTTGCCGAGAAATTAAGAGGTTTGATTGAAAGTCATAGTTTTATCGATAATATGCATTTAACTATAAGCATAGGAATCACAAAACTTAAAAAAGATGAAAATAAAGATAATTTTTATAAAAGAGTTGACGAGGCGCTTTATGATGCAAAACGAACAGGAAAAAATAAGACAGTACTTTTTCTTTAATCTCTAAACCTTTAAAGCATTATAGATAGACTCACTTATCTCTTTGGAATAGTGTATGGGTTTTCTTTCCAAGACATTTTCACCGTTTAAAAATGTCATTCCTCCAAGTGTTCCTATAAAAACACTAAATGAAACAAAAAAGTTTTGCTTTCTAAGTTCTCTTTTTTTTACTCCATTGTCTATAAGTCTTTCAACTTCACCTATAAAATCTTTTGCCAACTCAAATCCACCGTCACTCTCACTTTGAAAAAGTGATCTATTTGAGAGGTAAACTCTTAAAAAATACTCTATAATTTCAGGTGAAATTTCTATGATATTATAATAAGACTCTACAAAATGTTCTATCTTCTCTTTTGTAGTCAAATCTTTTTCATTTATTTTTCTAAGGGTCGAAGCCAAAATAGATGAAGCAAATTTTATAGCACATTTGGCAAGATTGTTTTTTGAGGGAAAGTAGTTGTAGATATTGCCCACACTCATTCTCATCTCTTTTGCTATCAATGGAATAGTAGTATCATGAAAACCATTTTTTGAAAATAGCCTTAAAGATGTCATGAGTATGGATTCTTTTTTTCTTTCTTTCACAAAGTGCCTTCATCATTGGTATAATATAATATATTATACACAAAAAAGAAAAAAAGTCAAATGGAACCACTCATATTTCATAAATACAAACAATAATGAAAATCATGAGAGCTTCTCTTACTAAAGGCAAAGCTTCAGTGAAAAGGAGATAGTTAGATAGAGGCCGACCTTGTTACGGCCGGCTTGAGGTTTAGTTTAAAATCTCTTCTATAGTTATATAGTCTCCCACTCTTCCTGTCATTTTTTCTACATCAGTATTTACCGGAAGAGTTTTTTTGCCCGGTCTCCATCCTGCAGGACAAACTTCACCGGTTTTTGTAGCATGCTGCCATGCCTTTACTTGTCTTAAAAATTCATTTACATTTCTGCCTACTGAAGGTGCTTGAACCTCTTGGGCTACTACAACCCCATCAGGATTGATCAAAAATCTTCCTCTAAGAGCTATACCCTCTTCTTCTATCATTACTCCAAAAGCTCTACTTACGGTTCCAGTTGGGTCAGCACCGATAGTTAGCTTCAAGCCTTCTAAAAGCGGTTCAGTCTCTACAAATCTTTTATGTGAAAATTTTGTATCAGTTGAAACCGCTAGTATCTCAACACCTAATTCTTGAAATTCATCATATTTTGCATTCATAGCCGCTATCTCAGTAGGACATACAAAAGTAAAGTCAGCCGGATAAAAACATATCACATGCCATTTTCCTTTATAATCCTCACTTTGAACAACTGTATAGTGTCCTGTTTTTGCATCATATGCATCCATTTTAAAATCTGGGGCTTTTTTTAGTACCAATGAACTACTCATCTCTTTCTCCTTGTTTGTTATATTTTTTTCTTCTGAAGCTTCTACAACTCCTTCTTCTCTTGCTTCAACAGGTGAATCGCACGCCATCTCTTACTCCTACTCATAATTTTATGAAATTATAACATAAAGAAAATAATTTGTCAAGGATAATTTTTATCGTTTATATTATTTGGGTCAGGTGATAGTAATAGTAGTAAAAAGTATAAATACCCATACAACAACGGCTTGAACAATACTTAAAAAAACTATACTGCTTCCAACATCTTTGGCTCGCCCTGCCATCTCATGATGATCAAGCGTTACTAAGTCCACGACTCTCTCTATGGCACTGTTGATAGTTTCTGCAATAAGGACAAAAAAGTATGAAACAAAAAGTAGTATCTTTTCCACGATACCTATATTCAAATACAATATAATAAGTATAACAGGAATCAAAAGAGCAAGTTCTATCTTAAAAGAGGTTTCATTTTTAAGGATATCTGCCAAACCTTTTAATGCATAAGATGAATTTTTAAAAAAGTTATATTTTGGCTGTCTTCTCATTGTTTCTCATTATGAAATACATCAAGTTTTGGATTGTAAACTTTTGTTTTAACATCCATTATACCTAAGATTGAGTCAAAAAGATTATCTTGGCTAAATTTTTCTTTTTTTCTTTTTTCAAGTTCTTTCCTGTATGGTTTAAAATCATCACTAAGCCACATCATTGCACCTATATGCTTTTGAAAATCAGGCGCAATAAAGTAAGGCATAGAGTGAAGATATATACCGTTTTCCCCAAGAGATTCACCATGGTCAGCCATATATAACATAGCAGTTGCATGAGTTTTTGAATTTGCTTTTAAAAATTTTACAACTTGGGATAAAAAGTAGTCAGTATAGAGTATGGTATTGTCATAAGCATTTTTTATCTCCTCTTTGGTACACTTTTCTAGTTGGTTTGAGTGACAGACGGGCTTAAATTTTTCAAAAGATTTGGGATATCTTTTATAGTATGCCGGACCATGGCTTCCCTTTTGATGAAGTACAATAAATGTATCTCCTTTGTGAGTATTGACAAACTTTTGAAGTCCTTTTAACATTATCATATCATAGCATTCACCATTTTCACAATAATTCGGGTCTTTTAAATTTTTTACATCTATGTAATTTTTTATCCTTGTAGCTACGCCTTTGGAGTCAGAGTTGTTATCCTTCCAAAGAAGATTTATTTTGGCATGATCTAGTACATCTATAACTGTATCCATGGCTTTTGCTTTTGCGTCTTTATAGTCACTTCTGCTAAGTCTTGAAAACATACAAGGTACACTTACTGCCGTTTCGGTTCCACATGAGTAAACATTGCCAAAATTTATCAAATCTTTTAGCTTTATCAGGTTTGGATTGGTCTCTCTTTTATAACCGTTTAGTTCAAAATCGGCTGCCCTTGCAGCTTCACCCAAAACCATGATGACAAGCTTTGGTTTTTTGGTACTGCTTTGCACTTTTGCGTCAAGCCCAAGCTTTTTATACGGTATAGGCTTTACAAGATATTTTCTATGCACATATTTTCCAATAGAGTATATAAAGTAAGTAGGATTTGTATAATATCTCAAAGGTTTATGTTCCCTAAAAAATGAAGTATAAAATTTACTGAATGAAAAAATTACTATAACTATAATCAATAAACTAAGAAAAAAAGTTTTTATCCTTGAGAGTAACTCTTTTTTAAATTTACCATACTCCACTTTTGCCAGCAAAACCAAAATGGAAGGTAAAATTCCAAGAACAATCAGATAAATAATAGCCTTTGTTGTAACGAGATCCGAAGCTTCACCACTGTCAGTCTCCATAATATTCTGTATCATTATATCATTGATAACCACATTGAATGTATCCATAGTATAAGCTGCCAAGGAGGCGGCTATAAACAAAAAGATAAGTATCGGTTTTAAGGTGTATTTTGTATTGATAAGATTTAGCAAAAAAACTATCAATGAGTAAAGCACTACTCCAAGGGATATGATATATATGATATTAAGTCCGCTGAATTTATATACTTTTATAACATTACCGAAAAATGAAAAGTTATAAAAAAGTACAAAAAACAGGGCACTTAAATAAACTAAAGTAGAATTTTTTATCTTAAACGGCATTTGCAAACCTCATAATTTTTTGCGTATTATACTATAATAAATGAAACAAAAGTTAATGTGATTTAAATTTTTTATAAACTCCGAGTATTTTTATCTTTTGGGCAAAAAATGAGAGCTCTTCAAGGGCCAATTGCATTGACTTTTCCTCGGTATGTCCATATATATCTATATGAAAATGACTGACCGGCAAGCCTCTGCTGAGTGAATAGCTTTCAAGTTTTTTAAGATTAATACCGTTTGTTGCAAATCCTCCAAGAGCCTTATAAAGTGCAGCAGGTATATCTCTGACTTCAAATATCACAGAAGTTACATAAGTCTCATTTCTATCATATTCCGGTATGATTTGCTCTTTTGAAAGTACAAAAAATCTTGTAACATTTCCTATAATATCTTCAAAATTGTCTTTTAAAATTTTTAGGTCATAAATATCAGCTGCCAAAGACGAAGCGATGGCCGCACAACTTTTATCATTTTTCTCTTTTATCTCTTTTGCACTTCCTGCGGTATCAAGTTTGGCCACAGCTTTAAGTCCTAGCTCATTGATATGATTTTGACATTGTGCAAGTGCCTGAGGGTGAGAGAGTACATATTTTAAGTCATCTATTTTACTCTCTTTAAGCCCAAGCAAGCAGTGTCTGACCGGCTCAAAATGTTCCCCTATTACATATAGTGACATCTTGGGTATAAGTCTGTATATCTCTTCAACCCGACCGGCAGTTGAATTTTCAAGAGGTATCATAGCGAGCTTCGCTTTTTCTTCTTCTACCATAAGCATAGCATCCAAAAAACTTTCACAAGCAACAGCTTCCATCTCAGGATATGCATTTTTACATGCCAAATGTGAATAAGCCCCCTGGTAGCCTTGATATGCGATGATATTTTGCATTATTTAGCCTTTTATATTTTTTCTAAAATGTGCAGATATTCATAAGTATGATTTGCTTTATGATTTCTATTTTCAGTTTTATCTGCTTTAAATCTTTGATATTCTTGTGTGACCAAATCGTACTTACCATATTTTTTCATTATATTTTTAACATCTTCTTTACTCATAAGACCTTCATTATTGTAACTTAAAAATATATATCTGAAATTTGCATTTTTTATAAGCTCTTCAAAACTTTTCTTTACTTCACCTTTTTTACAGTAAGAGGAGCGATTATACCCTGGAAGTCCTGTTTTACCTTTTGGAATAAAGGGTTTATAGAGTGCTATTGTATTTAGCAAGTGATAGTTAGCACTATATTGTCTTTGGTTGTATGGAGGATCAAGATAAAGTATATCCCCACTAATATTTTTTATCAATTTATTGCTATCCTCATTAAATACTTGATGAGAATTGTCATTTTGTATAAAGTCAGCACTTTCTAAAACTAACTCTTTTTGCGCAGATTTTTTAAGATGTTTTAAAAAAGCTCCATAAACTGAAGCAGTATTTGCTACTTTATCGGCACTCTCTATGAGTGAAGCTAATAAAAAATAGTATAAATCATCATCTATCTCTTTGTTGTCATACCATTTTTGGATTTGAGTTCTTATGGTATCTATTTTTTTACCATTTTCATCACTAAAATATTGTCTGCCACTTCCGCTTCCCAAACAATAGTTTTGATATATAAAACCATTGTCTATTAAAGGTAGATTGTTAAGTTCATCTATATAATATTCTTTGTTTTGTATCTCTTTATGGTTGGCTATATAATTTCTATTTAAAACATAACTATAATATTCTAAATCATTTGCTATGACTTGCTTAACATCCTTTTTAAAAGTTCGTCCAACTATTCCAGTCCCTGCAAATATATCACAAAAAATTTTATCATTCAAATCATTACCGATTACTGAGGTAATCTCTTCTTTTATCCAAGTAGATAGTTTGAATTTACTTCCTATGTAATTCATCTGTTTCCTCAGGATATAATTTTTTAAACACAGCATCAACTGCTTCTTTTGCAGCCATTTCTCCGACTTTAATTACTACTGTTTTTCTATATTCAACGGGGTCATATTGATAGCATCCCACACAACCAACTTCTTCTGTATAGTTTTCATCTCCATAGTAAAACTCGAATGGATTTCCTTTAAGATTTTTAGCATTCCACCTTTTATTTGTTTCTTTACATCTTTTACAAATTTGCCTTTTTACATCATTTGCGGCTTTGGATAAAGGTTGAAAATCTTCTAATTTTTGCGTTTTTAAATTTGAAACTCTATGATCATCTTTTCTTCCATCTTTGTGATCTATTTCAATTTTCGTATTTTCAGAAGTACCATTTATCCCCAACATTACACAATTTTGATTTTTATAATAATCTTTTATATCTTGTCTAATATTGTGATTAAAAGATTTATTTGTGTTATACCCATTCAATCTGATTCTATCTATAGAGTTTCCATTTGTAATACTTTTATCAAATTCTACATTGTATTCTTTCGCTAAACTTGAGCTTTTTCTACACCAACTTCCACCATTTCCAAGTTGAAGCTCTTTGTACTCACCATTAAATTCATTTACATTAACCCATCTGCTAACACCATTTTTATTAGGTTTTGCAAGTTTTAAAAATAGTTCTTTTTTTGTTGCCATTTTTATACTCTCTTAGTAATTTATCTCGTTAAAAATTATACCATTAGTGTTGATAGTAAACTCAATATATCTAATCTTTAAGTTGTTACTATTGTTAAATATACAAAAACTATTTATAAGATTTTGATAATTTGCTGTAGTTTTATTTATTATAGCTCTTGAAATAATCATTGGTTCTATTATCGAAGGTCTATTTGGAATGTAATATTGTTGTAGCCAATCAATATATCTTTGAAGTTGAATTGTTATATCTGTATATGCTTCAGTGGATTTTAATTCTATAGGTATAATTTTTCTACTAATATTGTTAGTTACACTTGATAATAATATATCTATTCTTTGCATCCCTACACCGCAAGAAACTTCGTTACCGATCCATTCTATATTTTCTTGAGTAAAAATATTTTCTATATTTTGTAAAATATATGCTTGTAAATGAGTTTCAAATTGTAGATTATTTGTATATTTATTAATTAGTCTTGGTAGAATATTAATTGATTGTATTCTTCCAGTGTAAATATTACTATTGTTACTTGTTGTGATTTGCTGAGTATTTAAATCAAAAGTAAAATTATTCCCTTGTAAATATTGATAGTTATTTTTGTTTATTACTAATTGAAACAATCTTTCAGACTCATATATGGTAATCATTGTATTGCCACGATTACCTTTTAGTTTTCTATATATTAAACTCCATAACATTTGGTTTGGTGATTGAATATATCTTATCTCATCTAAAGCTTCCCACTCAGTTACTCCAATAGGATATACTTGAAAAGGTTGAATCAAAATCCTAAAAGTTAATGACTTTCTTAATTGTGATTTTAAAAATTGTTGATTATCATTATTATCTAAAAAAAGAGTGTTTGTTACCTGAAAAATACCATAAAATTTTCCTTCTCTAATTCCTTGTGAAAAATTTTGTTGTAAATAAAATATTACAAAATCACCTACTCTAATTCTACTTCCATCTGCAATCATTCCTATTAAATTATTCTCCGTTGCATAGTGTAAATTAGTAGTAGTTGCATTATTAAAATCTATATATGAGTTACCTGCACCTATCCCCGCAAATAAATACTCCAAATGATATCTGAATGTATTTGTATCTACTACAAAAACATGTGTTGTTGCCATTTAAAATTCCTTCTTAAACACAAAAATATACTCATGTTTAAATATATAATAATCACTTTTTAAAGCTCTGTATCGCCAAATACCGCCAGCACCAAGTTTTCCACGATTTCCCTCTATGTTTTTAACTATTGTACCTTTTAGTTTAACTTTAAAATTTCTTTTTATCATATCCATGCAATAAAATCCAAGAGGAATAACTTCACTATTTTTATATACATCTCCAACGACAATAGCAAAATATCTATTTTTATCAAGATGTTTCAAACTATTTTCACAAACAATTTTAAATTTTTTAACAAACTCATTTATATTATCAATTTGACTCAAATCATTTTTATCCTCTGTAAATTTAACTATATCCATATATGGTGGATGCATTAAAACAAATTGAACACTTTTTTGACTATACTTTTTTAATGAAGATAAAACGGTATCATCTACAGCTTTTTCATCTAATGAGTTGCAAAGATTGATACTATAATCTTGATAAATTAAATTATCTTGCATTTGAGATTTTACATACTTTATCATTTCGGGGTTTATATCAAAACCTATATATTTTCTTGTCAGTTTTTCGCATTCAAAAAGTGTCGTACCACTTCCCATAAACGGCTCTAATACTATCTCATCTTTTTTTGTGTATCTTCTAAGAAGTTGATTTGGGATTTGAGGGATAAAGTTCCCGTGATAAATATTTTTGTGTTTACCGCTTTTGTCTCGTTCTTTTATAAGCCATAAGCTATCTGTGTTTATATCACATTCTTTCCAATTTTGCAAATCTATATCATTATATTTCATACCTAATATTATACCAATTAATACTATATTTAAGATAAAGGAAATTTTACATAATAGATGATATAAGACTTACTTTTTTTGATATGTTATTATGCAGTTTTGGGTTACATTTTTTGTTATTTAGATAGTAAATTTTAAAGTCATTGTCTTTTTACTATTTTTTTATCTCAAAGCCAAATCTATCATCTGAATCTATATAAAAGTTTTATCCCAAAAGGAGCTAAAGGTATACCTAAAGAGTATATCTTCACTCCTTTTGAAATATTTTTATCTTTTCTATCTCAGTTCTAAATTCTAAGCTCTATGTTCTAAGCTCTTATATTCCAGCTTCTTCTCTTCTTTGAAGCATTTCCCACTTTTTATCTACTGTTTTTTGCATCTCATCTATGATGTGCTCATTCTCTTTTTTGAAAAGATGTTTAAATCTTCCCTGAGCTCCTAGATAATCCCTTACAGGAATAATATTTTTAGGTCTGTAAGTAATATGAAGCTCATGACCATCTATAATCTCATAAAGAGGGAATACCAAAGAATCAGTAGCCAAATCACTTACATCTATAGTTTCATTTGAAGGAAATTTCCACTCGGTTGTACATGCACTCATAGCATTGATATAAACAGGTCCCTCTGTATCAAGGGCTCTTTGAAACTTTTTGACCATATCTTTCCATTTGTTTGGTGCAACTTGTGCTACATAAGGAGCTCCGTGAGCAGCCATGATAGCAACCATATCTTTTTTCATCACTTTATTACCGTAGCTTACTCTTCCTGCAGGTGTTGTCATAGTGCTTGCTCCTATAGGAGTAGAGCTACTTCTTTGACCGCCTGTGTTGGCATATACTTCATTATCAAGACAGATATATGTAAAGTCATGACCCCTCTCAACTGCACCGCTTAAAAATTGAAATCCTATAT
>JALVWW010000117.1 GCA_027023175.1 Campylobacterales bacterium | reverse complement strand
TTTTTTAATATCAGGTTTATTTAGGATGTATGCCAATACTCTTGCATTTATTTCACTGCTGTTACCTCCGCATGCTCCGCAGTCAAGGGCTGATTCATAAGGGTTGTTTTCTGATTGGCTTTTGTGGCCCATGAAGATAACATATTTTGCAAACTCATTGTCTATCCCTACAATTTTCAGTGCATTTTCCGCATAAAAAAGCTGCTCTTCAAAAGAAAATCCCACTTGTTTCATCTTTTCTATCTGATGACTCATATCATAGTGTGATATTTTGTATTTTTCTCTTAAAAGTTTTATCAACTCTATCTCTTCAAAATTCATAAGCTTAAAAGTTGTACCAAAGCCGGTCTGAGGCTTATTGGTTTTATCATTCAAATCAACACAGTCAAATTTGGAAACGGCCATTTTTCTTATCTCTTCAATTTCATTTTCGTACTTTTCTGTTTTGATTTGATATTTTTTCTTTAGCACTTCTTTTATAATAGCTCTTTGCAAAGCTTCAATCTGCTCCAAAATGAATTTTTTAGGATATTTGTCTATTATCCACTCTCCGTCATATTTAGTGTTGATATATTTTTTTCTTAAAGGCATATATTTCTCGATATAAAATGTTTTACCCAAAAAATCAAAACCGAAAAGTATGCCTATGGTCTCAATAGCAATATAAGGAGATAAAATCCCCTCTTTTACATCATGATAAATATGCTTCAAAACTTTCATCAACTCTTTTGAGTCATTTTTTTGGTTATGTTCAAATTTATACACTATATTTTTTGGTTTTATAATGGCCGGGCAGAGGTTGGATTCGGTTCTATTTTTGACATCTATAAATTTTAAAGGCACTCCAAAAAAACCTGCAATTCCAAAAGTCTCATATTTTCCTACGCTTTCAACTGCTCTTCTTATGCTTTCAGACCTCACATCTATGCAAAAAAAGAGCTGTGCATCTTTTTCCTCTTTTTTTGTATATTGACTACTTAAAACAGTTTCATACATCAACTCTCTCATATACCCTTTTTCCATGGCTCTTAGCCAAACAAACCCTTCATTCTCCTCAAAAAACCTAACTTGCTCAAGCAGAAAAGCATAAGAGACAGTTTTAAAATACTCTATTGTATCTTTATCTTCATTTTTTAAAAGATTGTATAAAAACTCTGCTTCACATCTACTCTCATGCTTTATTTCGTCTTTTATATATCTTTTATAGAGTTTTAAAATCTCACTCTTGTCTCCATCTCTTAGCCACTCCTGAAAAGGTATGACATACTCTTTTAGCATCTGCTTTGAGTGGTACAAAACCCTCATTATACCCTCCGGCTGATGCAAAAAACTGATAAGATTTTCATAATCAGCATAAAAGTTATACTGCTTTTTTACAGTTTTTACGAGCATATAGGTATAATACAGTTTTATTGCCAGCAAATCCTCAAGATAAGCCGGAGCTGTTTTTTGAAACTTGTAACTGCTGTTTTTGGACCTCCATCTTAAAAAACCCGTCCAGCCGTGCTGTTTTGAAAATTCCAGCGTAAAGTATGTCTCCCACTGCTCTTTGGGAATTTTCAATTTGTTAATGACATAATATATAATATCTTCTGCACTGTCAGTTTTTTCAAGAAGTCTGCACAGAGGATCACTCTTTTCAAAAAATATATGGTCAAGCACAACAGAGTGTTTCCATGCGTAAAACATACCTCTGTCCTTATAGGGAAGTGGCAAAACCGCTTGTCCTTCATCGAGAAAACGCATAAGAATCTTACTTGTTTTTTCATTTAATATTTCATTTAAATTGGTTTCAAAAAGTCTATCAACCGCATCGCATATAGTCCAGCTTTTTAAAAGTTTTTCAGATTTTCTATATATATTTTTTTCACTTTTTTTTACAAGCAATTCCATATATATATCTTTTATCAAGTTATTGTTTAAGTCTATCTCCGGTTCATTATAAACATACATATTTTTACTGTTTAAGCTTAGATTGTAAAAAAGTTTGGATAGCTTTTTATCATATCGGGTATGCTTTTTTAAAAATATTTCAATCTCATCTTTTAAATCATCTTTATCAATTTTTCCCTCTTTTAGATACTCTTGATACTCCTCTCTTGAAAGTGATAATTTTGAGTGAAATATACTTGAAGCCTCTTTGACAGCTTTTTCAAACGGCAAATTTTCAAAACCGTGGAGAGGATTGTGATGAATAAAACCCGTCATTGGCCAAAAATTATGAAATTTATCTACCGCATTTTCTATGATAGAGTCGATATAGAGTATCTCTTTGTCAGATGCTATCATTACAAAATCCCTTCAAAATAGTAGAGCATACAGACTATAGCAGAAACCAAAAGTATTGTCATAAAAACAGCTTCTCGTGGCACCATCTCTTTATACCTGTATCTTTTGCTGTCTTTTCCGTAAATCAATCTCTCTATCACTCTTATACCTGAATAATTAAGCAGTACCCAAGTCAAAATTTCAATCAAATCAAATATCCAAATATAAGATGAGTGATAATAAAATGATTGGAATATTATGACAATAGGTATATTTTGAAGCAGCATCATAGAGAAGATAAAAAATAGAGACATCCAGGGCATATTTTTTCCCAAAGATGAAATAGTTTTATCATGAACTATACCGAACCTCTTTATCAAAAGATAAACAATAAACAAAAATGAAAAAAATATGGGAATAAAAAGTATATTATAGTTCAACTCTCTGCCCCCAATACTTTTCCAAGCCCAGGCATACGATGATACAACGCTGTAAAAAAAGAGTAAATATTTTGATAAATTCTCTACACTAAGCATCCTAAATGCATAAAAAAATCCACTAAGAGAAGCCAGCAAAGTTACAATCATATTGTCATCCAACGATATAAATCTAAACAGAATTAGACCCAAGATATACAAAAAAGCTATAAGACAAACCTGGGTTTTTC
>JALVWW010000116.1 GCA_027023175.1 Campylobacterales bacterium | reverse complement strand
CTCTACTTCTTCGGGGTTGGTTGGACCGCCCATATTTAACAGAACTATGGCTTTTGACATTGTTACTCTTGATATGATGAAATTTCTAAAGTTATGATACTGTCTTGAACAGTGCTAAGTCCAGATCTATCACCTGTTTTTAGATATCTTAAAAAGGCTTTTAACTCTCTTACCAAAGGCTCCTCTTTTTTTACAAAACAGTTTCTAATCACATAAGAGTTGTTTGTTTTATACTCGGAATACTCTACCAAATCCTGCCCCATCAAATCAGCTTCAAAATACCCTTTTTTGGTAGCAACCTCTATCTTTCTTTTTCTAAAAGGTGTAAGCCAGTTTGTTGTGATAGAGGCTACTATCTCATTTTCAAGCTGAAAGGACAATATCGCATTATCTTCATGATGAGAGTTTATTTTTTGTGATTTGAAAATAGACTTTTTGACTATTTCGCATCCTGTAATGTATCTGATAAGGTCTATATCATGTACTGCCAAATCCGTAAGTATCCCTACATCGGCAATCCTGGGAGGAAAAGGTCCCACTCTTGTGATGCCGATACTGTATATATCTCTATCTATGAGTTCGTTTTTCAGAGCTTCTACTACGGGATTAAATCTTTCTATATATCCAACACAAACTTTAAGTCCAAGCTCATTTGCCCTCTCCTCTATGATAAGGGCATCTTTTACATTTGAAGCAACCGGCTTTTCTATAAAAATATCCAAGCCTTTATCGAGGCACTTCAAAGCTATCTCTTTGTGCAAAAAGGTAGGCACTACTATAAGTGCTGCATCAAGCTCTTCATTTTCAAGCATTTCATCTACATCTGTATAAAAAGGCTCATTGTAGTCATCTTGTTGGACAACATCGCAAAGTGCAGCTATTTGGACTCCGGAGAGTCCTTTTAAAACTCTGTAGTGATTTTTACCCATGGAACCAAGCCCGATGAGAGCTATTTTTTTCATAACAGTTCCTTTACTATACTGTCTTGGTCTTTTTTGTCTAAAAAAGGACTCATAGGCAGGCTCATGATCTCTTTGGAAACTTTTTCTGCAACTTCAAAATCACCCTCTTTGTATCCAAGATGCCCAAAACACTCTTGTAGATGAAGAGGCATTGGATAGTGTACGGCAGTAGGTATGCCCTGTTTGTTCAAGCGACTGATAACTTCATCTCTGTTTTTAACTCTTATAGAGTATTGTGCATATACCGAGCTTCTATCACTCTTTACATAAGGTGTTATGATATCGCTATCTTTTAATAGTTTGGTATATCTTTTTCCTATCTCTTCTCTTTGTTTTACTTCATTTTGGAAGTATTTTAGCTTTACCAAAAGTACCGCTGCTTGTATAGTATCAAGCCTACCGTTTATGCCTATATATTTATGTTTGTATCTCTTATTTTGGCCATGATTTAAAAGCATTTTTATTTTTTTTGCTAACTCTTCATCATTGGTAAAAACAGCTCCACCGTCACCATAACATCCAAGCGGTTTTGAAGGGAAAAAACTGGTACATCCTATATCGCTTAGGTTGCATGATTTTTTATCTTTATAAGTCGCACCAAAACTTTGACATCCATCTTCTATAACTTTGATATCATATTTTTTTGCTATTTGGTTTATCTCATCCATATCTGCCGGCTGTCCGTACAAAGAGATGGGAAGCAAGGCTTTTGTATTTTTTGTAATTTTTTCTTCGATTTTTTTTGGGTCTATATTGTAAGTTTTTTCATCGATATCTACAAATACCGGAGTCGCTCCAAGAAGTACTATGACTTCAGCAGTCGCTATAAAAGTAAAAGGAGTAGTTATGACTTCATCACCATTTTTAATACCCAGAGCCATTAAAGAAAGCAGCAAGGCATCTGTTCCGCTTGAGCACACTATAGCTTTTTTTGAGCCGGAAAATTCAGCCAGTTTCTCTTCTAAAAGAGTGACTTTTTCACCACCTATATACATTGAGCTATCAAGAACTTCAGCAATTTGCTTATCTATCTCTTTTTTATATTGCATATACTGCCTGTGTAGGTCGATAAACGGAATTTTCATATTTTTCCTTTAACAGTGGCGCGCCCAAGAGGATTCGAACCTCTGACCTTTTGAACCGCAATCAAATGCTCTATCCAGCTGAGCTATGGGCGCAAAAAATAAGTTTAGGGATTATAACTAAAAAATATTTATAATAAGTTGATATAAGAGGGATGGAGTTTTAATCAAGAAAATAATTTTAGAGGTGCCCTTATTTTTTTATCAAATCATAATCATAACTTTTGTATAATTCAAGCTCTAAAATGTCCCAATAGCTCAGCAGGATAGAGCACTTGATTCCTAATCAAGAGGCCGCAGGTTCGAATCCTGCTTGGGACACCAGTTGCTACTCCAAGTAATTCTATAAAAATTTAAAAAACTTCAGTAAAGTCCTAAAAAACACAATTCCGTAGCATTTCACTTTGCTCCTACTTTTGCAAGTACTACTTTGATAGTTTTTATCAATATCACAAAATCAGACCAGAGTGACCAGTTTTTTATATACCAAACTTCTAATTCGTTTCTCTCTTTGAAGGTAAGATTGTTTCGTCCGCTTACTTGCCATAATCCTGTTATGCCCGGTCTTACTTTAAGTATAAAGTGTTTATTATCACCTAGTTTGTCAGCTTCGTTTAGCATATATGGTCGGGGACCTACCAAGCTCATATCTCCTTTGAGAACATTAAGAATCTGTGGTAACTCATCTAAGGAAGTAGATCTTAAAAATCTCCCCATTTTTGTAATGCGAGGGTCATTTTTGTATTTATGAAACTCATTATAATATTCTACTTCTTCAGGATGAGTCTTAAGGTATTCACTGAGTAGGTTTTTAGAATTTTCATACATTGTTCTGTATTTGTAACATAAAAACAGTGCATCATCCTTTCCAAGTCTCTCTTGTCTAAAAAAGA
>JALVWW010000115.1 GCA_027023175.1 Campylobacterales bacterium | reverse complement strand
ACCTGATTTAGAGCAGTTCCTGCAAATACCGTAACAACTTCGGGATATCCTATGGCTGTTGCCAAAGATGAGTTTTTGACTACATTTAGGTATTGATTGATTGTAGGAGGTATTGCTATCCTTATGGCTTGGGGTAAAATTACCAATTTTAAAGATTGGTATGGAGTCAAACCTATGGAAGCCGCTGCCTCTTTTTGTCCTTTTTTAACCGCTTCTATACCACTTCTGATAGCTTCAGCTATGAATGTTGCTGTATAAATAGTAAGAGCAAATGCAAGAGCCAAAAATTCAGGAGAAAAAACTTTACCACCTCTAAAATTAAACCCTTTTAAATGCGGTATATCCCATTGAATAGTGTTTGGAGCAAAAAGATAAAACAGATACGGTACTACCAAAAGTATGAGTATTCCCCACGGTAAAAAGAAAAACTCTTCTCCAGTTTCTTCCTGTCTTTTGTTGAGCCATCTGTTTATAAAATAATCTATCAATATAGCTGCTACAACTCCCGCGAGTATATACCATCCACTTTCGCCAAATATTGGTCTTGGTACTATAAAACCACGATTATTTAAAAAAACAGCATTAAAAAATTCCATGCTTTGTCTAGGGCTTGGGAGAGTTGCCAAAACAACATTGTACCAAAAGAGTATCTGTAAAAGTATGGGGATATTTCTAAAAGTATCGATATATGCACTGGCCAATTTTGCTATAAGCCAGTTCTTTGAAAGTCTGGCTACACCAATAATAAGCCCCAATATCGTCGAAAGTACTATTGCCCAAAAAGATACTATAAGAGTATTTAAAACACCTACTTCAAATACTCTCCAATAAGTAGAAGTTTCACTATATGAAATAGGCGATTCATTAATGGCAAAACCGGCAGTGGTGTCCAAAAAAGCAAAACCTGTTCTTATGCCTCTTTGTTCTATATTGTGTATCGTATTGGTACCAATATACCACAAAAAGGCAACCAATCCCGCAACAGTCAAAAGCTGAAACAGAATACCTCTTACTTTTTGATTTCTCAAAAGTGATAACATTTTTCTCCTTTAGAAGTACAGAGGGCTGTTTGCCCTCTGTTTGTATATGATTTTATTGTTTAGATAATTTTATCTAAATGGAGGAGAATATTGAAGTCCACCTTTTGTCCAAAGAGCATTTAAGCCTCTTTTGATCTTAAGTGGAGTTTTAGGTCCGACATTTCTGTCAAATGATTCACCATAATTTCCAACTTGCTTGATGACATTATAGAGCCAATCTTTCTTCAAGTGAAGATTGGCAGCCATGTTACCTTCAACACCCAACATTCTTCTAACTTCAGGATCTTTTGAATGAGCTCTCATATCATCAACATTTTTACTTGTGATTCCTTTTTCTTCTGCACTAATCAAACCAAATAGTGTCCATTTTACTATGTTAAACCACTCATCATCACCCTGTCTTACAACTGGACCCAAAGGCTCTTTTGAGATGATTTCAGGCAGTACTACAGACTTTTCAGGATCTTTCATTTTTACTCTTAGAGAATAAAGCTGAGACTGATCGGTTGTCAAAACATCACATCTTCCTGTTTCATATCCATTTAATACCTGATCGTTAGTATCATAAGAGACCAACTTATACTTCATTCCATGACTTCTAAAATAATCAGCCAAGTTAAGCTCTGTTGTAGTTCCGGCTTGTAAACAAACTGAAGCGCCATCCAACTCTAAAGCACTTTTAACACCGATTGACTTGTGTACCATAAAACCCTGGCCGTCATAGTAGTTTACACCGGCAAAATTGAGTCCCAAAGATGTGTCTCTTGTTTCAGTCCATGTTGTATTTCTTGAAAGAAGATCTATCTCTCCTGATTGAAGTGCTGTAAATCTCTCTTTTGCATTAAGATTTACATATTTTACCTTGCTGGCATCACCCAAGACTGCTGCAGCAACTGCTCTACAAATATCTACATCCAATCCCTTCCATTTTCCACTTGAATCAGCTTCGGCAAATCCTGGAAGTCCTGTATTGATACCACATTTTAAAAAACCTTGTTTTACTGTATCTGCCAATGTTCCCGCATTTGCACTTAACGCCATGGTTGACGCTGCAAGCAATGCAGAGATGGCTACTTTTGAAAGCATTTTCATCTTTTCTCCTTACATTTATTTCACTATTATTATACTAACTTATTATTCAACAAAGCCAATAATTTATAAAAAATTATCAATCTAATAGTTTTTGTTGAAAAATTGTTACATATAGTTACAAGGGAAAGATTTGAAGTATTTGTTATGTTTTAAATGTGTGTAGGTTTTAGAATGTAGGATTTAGGTTTTAGAAAAAGGGGTAATAGTGAGCGGAAAGCACTTCGCTCTCCGCTCTAAGCTTTCCTATCCGTTTCTTTTTTTGATAATTTCTTCAGCTACATTTTTTGGAACTTCTTCGTAATGGTCAAATTCCATAGAGTATGTCGCTCTTCCCTGAGTAGAGCTTCTAAGATCAGTTGAGTATCCAAACATTTCTGAAAGCGGAACAAAAGCATCAACTATCTTGTTTCCAGCTCTTTCATCCATTGCATTTATCTGACCTCTTCTTCTGTTAAGATCACCTATAACATCACCCATAAACTCTTCAGGTACTTCTACTTCTACCTTCATGATAGGCTCAAGGATGATAGGATTGGCTTTTCTGGCTCCCTCTTTAAAACACATAGAAGCTGCAAGCTTAAATGCCATCTCAGATGAGTCAACATCATGGTAACTACCGTCATAAAGTGTAACTTTTACATCTTCTACAGGATATCCCGCTAGCACACCGCCTTGCATAGCTTCTTGAACACCTTTGTCAACTGCAGGAATATATTCTCTAGGAACTACACCGCCTTTAATGGCATTTACAAATTCATATCCGCTTCCCTGCTCCATTGGCTCAAGTTTCAAGAATACATGACCATACTGACCTCTACCACCGCTTTGCTTGGCATATTTATACTCTTGATCAACCGGCA
>JALVWW010000114.1:258-3002 GCA_027023175.1 Campylobacterales bacterium | reverse complement strand
ATCCGAGATATTGCAAGTTCATCTTGTTATAGTCAATTCCTAAAGTTTTCATTATGGTTTGACCTGAAACTCTAGTTCCTGAGTTTCTTTTTCCAATAGAAAAAGGCTTTCCATAAAGATTTTTAAGATCCATTATATTGCCTGTAGGGGCATATTGATTGTAAACAACAAAATGTTCAACATTTTGCCATAACATTGTAATACTTCTTAGATTTTTTCTTGGATGTCCTTTGTACTTTCCTTTTCCCTGCCAAGCCATAGAGCCAAAAAGCCCCTGAAGTATTCCAAAATTTACTTCACCTTTATCGAGCATATCCACATTTTCACCGCTTCCGGCACTTGTGATAGCTGAAAAAGTCATTTTGTATTTTTTTGCCAATTTCAAACTGGCTATTGTTGCGATACCTACACCAACAGGGTAGTAAGTTCCTCCGGTACTTGCTGTAGCAATGATAAACTTTTGCTCTTTTTTACCGGCATTTGCCGATAAAACCAACGACGAAGCAACTACTGATGTAAGCAAAAGCTTTTTGAAAAATGAAACTTTATGCATTATTTTCTCCTTTTTATGATTGTGGAGAAATTATAGCATAAAAATATCAAAATTGTTTTAAAAAAATTCTATTTTTTTTCTATCAAGTATCCGAGTCCTTTTCTTGAGATAATAAAATCATTATCTTTTATCTTATCTTTTACCCTTTTCATCGTGGTTCGAAGGGTTGAATCTGAAACATTTTTATCTCCCCAGACAGATTTTTTAAGCTCTTCATTTGAAACTACTTTGTCAAGATTTTTTATAAGTGTTTCGATAAGTAACGACTCTTTTTTAGAAAATTTGATATTTTCATTATCTCTGTAAAGCGAGAAGCTGTCTTTATCATATTTATAAGTATCATTTAATTTTATAAAGTTTAAACCCTCACTTTTGTTTTTTAACATATCCTCTTTTATTTGCTTCAGCAATTTCATCATTTTATCAACATCAAGAGGCTTTACAAAGTATCCGGCTATGTTGAGTCCTATCGCTTTTAAAAGATACTCTTCATCTTTATATGCAGATACTATGATATATTTTTGCTCAGGTTGTAGTTTTGTCATCTCTTCAACCATTGAAAGTCCGTCAAGCTTAGGCATCTTTACATCAGTTATCACCAAGTCGTATGAGCCACCGTTTGATAAAGTTTTTTTGTAAAGCTTGTATCCTTCCTCGCCATTTTTCACTACATCAACTTCATCGAAGAGATTATTTAGATAAAATGTAAGTATATCCCTGGCATCTTTTTCATCTTCAGCTAAAAGTACTCTTGTTTTATGGCTCATTTTATTACTCCTCTATAGTGGGTTCGTCTATTGGTAAAATAATTTCAAAAACTACTCCGTCGGGAATATTTTTAACACTGATTTTGCCTTTTAAATTTTTTTCTATTATAACTTTGGACATATACAAACCTATTCCCGTTCCTTGTGTTTCAAACTTGGTTGTAAAGTATGGCTCAAAAATTCTGTCAATTATTTTTTCATCAATATTGCCACCGTTGTTTTGTATAGATATGATAGCAAAATTTTTCTTACTATCAAAATTTTCTATATCATCTTTTACTTTACTTCCTGCTACTTTTTTTATAACAATATTGATAGCAGCCTTGAAACTCTCTTTTTCTCTTCTTTGAAGTATAGCATCTTTGGCATTGTTTAAGATATTTAAAATACTCTGTTTTAGTTCATTTTCATAACTATTTAGTACAATCTTTTCTTTGCAAAAAAGCTCTATTTCTATATCGTTGTTATGAAATTGGTCCTCTACAAGTTTTAGTGTTGTTTTGATGGACTCTTCCATGCAAAAGCGATTTTTGCTTTTTGAAGGTTTGTAAAAGTTTCTAAAATCATCTATGGTTTGAGACATATACTCTATCTGAGTCTTGGCTCTATTTATATAATCTTTTAACATATCCTTTGAAAACTCTTTTTTGCCACAATTATCTCTTATAAAATGAAGTATCAGCTGTACATTATTTAACGGTTGCCTCCATTGGTGTGAAATAGAGCCCAACATTCCTCCCATGGAAGCAAGCTTGTTTTGCTGAATGATAAAAGCATCTTTTTGTCTGTTTTTTTCTATCTCTTCTTTAACTCTTAATTTCAACTCTTCTTGAATACTTTTTAACTTTGTAATATCATATATATATCCGTAAAATCCTTCAACTTCTCCAAAATCATCTTTTAAAATAAGCACTCTTGAGTATATCCACTTGATTTTACCCGCATTATCAACAATCCTGTAAATCTTACTAAAACTTTTTTGAGATGATTTTATAGCATACTCTATCTCATTTTTAAGCGCAGCTCTATCTTCTTCATAAACTATATCCATATAAGAAAGTTTTCCTATCTCAAAACTTCCTTTGAAATATCCATAACTTTTTATACTGTTTGAAACAAATTCAACACTCAGGTCTTGATCATTTCTCCATTTAAATATAATAATTCTTCCATCTTCAACCAATAACTCCACATTTAAAAGCTCTTTTGAAAGTCTTTTGTTTTTGTCTATATCCATGCTCATCATTAGCATTCTTTTATACTTTGTGTCATCATTGCTTACAAATATTTTACCTCTGGCCAAAATCCATTTATATCCGCTATTTTTTGTTTTTAATCTATATTCACATATAAGATGCTCTCTTTTACCCTCTAGTATTTCATCAAACTGCATTTGGACTCTGTCTTTGTCATCTTTGTGAATC
>JALVWW010000114.1:0-248 GCA_027023175.1 Campylobacterales bacterium | reverse complement strand
CCTGTAAATCTTACTAAAACTTTTTTGAGATGATTTTATAGCATACTCTATCTCATTTTTAAGCGCAGCTCTATCTTCTTCATAAACTATATCCATATAAGAAAGTTTTCCTATCTCAAAGCTTCCTTTGAAATATCCATAACTTTTTATACTGTTTGAAACAAATTCAACACTCAGGTCTTGATCATTTCTCCATTTAAATATAATAATTCTTCCATCTTCAACCAATAACTCCACATTTAAAAGCT
>JALVWW010000113.1 GCA_027023175.1 Campylobacterales bacterium | reverse complement strand
CTTTTAAACAAAGTCAATGCTTATGCCCTGCAGGATAGGGGATATGACACAGTCGAAGCCAACCATCAGCTAGGCTTCAGTGATGATGAGAGAAGTTATGAAATAGTGGAATTTATACTCAAATATTTTCAAATTGACACAATAAAACTCCTTACGAACAATCCTAAAAAAATAGAGAGTTTAAATGATATAAAGATAGTTCAAAGAGTACCTATCGTAATGGAATCCAACCAATACAATGAAAAGTACCTAAAAACTAAAAAAGAGAAGATGGGGCATTTGATTTAGGATTTAGGTTTGAGGATTTAGGATTTAGTTGTGAAGGTATAATAGAAGGGATAATAGTTTAAAGATGCAAAAGGACTTAAACAATAAGATAGATATATTTTGTAATTTACTACTTGAATATAATAAAATACATAATGTAAGCGGAGTCAAATCAAAAGAGGACATCATAAGATATGTTGAAGATAGTTTGTATCCTGAAAAATTTTTAAAAGATAGAAAAAGTATCTTAGATATCGGTAGTGGAGCGGGATTCCCCGGGCTTGTTATCGCTATGGCCTATCCTGATACAAAAGTAACTCTGCTTGAGCCCATAAAGAAAAAGAGTGCATTTTTACACCTTGCAAAGAGTAAATTAAAGCTAAAAAATGTTATGGTTTTAAGCAAAAGAGTAGAAGAGTGTGAGCCATTTTTTGTAGATTTGATAGTATCTCGTGCAGTCAGCGATACCAATCTTTTGATAAATTTGTCAAAAAGATTTTTAAGCAACGAAACTGAGCTTCTTTTATACAAAGGCAGCAGTGCCAAAAAAGAGTTGGATAATATAAAATATGATATGATTCAAAATGGTAATAGAAGATATGTATTAGTGAGTAGTAATAGATAAAGGAAGAAAAAAATGATATTGAAATGGTTAATTTTCGGGGCTATTGTTTATGCTGTTTATGTTTTATTTTTTAAAAGTAAAAACATCTCTTCAAAAAGCAGCAACAAATCTTCTAAAAAGGATGACGGTGACAGTGAAGAGATGGTGGAGTGTTGTGAATGTGGAACATTTGTGGCAACCAAAGAAGCTTTTATAAAAAATGGAAAATTTTACTGCTCAAAAGAGTGTATGAATAAATAAAAGCTAAGAGCTTAGGCTTAGGCGGGTAAGGCAGGTAGGGGGGTAAGGATGAAGGTTGAAGGTTGAAGGAGTTGAGTCTATGACTCAACTTAGCTTTTAGCTCTTGGCTCTAAGCTTAATCCAAAGGATTTTTAAATGCTTATTTTCGATAAAATGTTAACCGGTGGTTTACCTTTTTTTGAGATAATTTCAAAAAAAGATATACAATCTACTCCCCCAAACAGTGTGGTTTTGTTTGATTATGATGTAGAATTGGCAAAATACTGCAAAAATAACTCTGTGTTATTTGCTATGAGAATAAAGGGGATAAAAGAGTTGGTCTATGCAAATGCTTTGGGGTGTGAGTATGGACTTGTTGAAAAAGATTTTGTTAAAACCGCTCAGGATATTGCAAATGAGTATATATTTGATATGAAGATAATTTTACCTATTAAAAATGATGAAGAGTTGGAGTGGGCGGCACTTAATGGAGTAGATGGGATTATTGTGGGTGAGGAGTGTTAAGGTGATAAGGAGGTAGGGTGGTAAGGATTGAACCGTAGGCTCAACTTGCTCTAAGCTCCTTTGTCCCTTTACACCTCCCCACCTTTACTCCTTAAAAAAGTGAGGTATAAAATGGAAAAAATTAAAACTTTTTTACTTATGTTTGCTTTGACACTGCTTTTTATGTGGATTGGGGCTATATTTGGTGGACAAAGTGGGGCTATGATGGCTCTTGTTTTTGTAGGGCTTATGAATTTTGTGAGTTATTTTTACTCGGATAAAATGGTTTTGGCTCACTATAATGCTGTTGAGGTTGATGAAAATAGTGCTCCGGGACTTTATGCTATAGTAAAAAGATTGACTAAAAAAGCCGGACTTCCAATGCCTAAGGTTTATATCATTCCCGATAAGATTCCAAATGCTTTTGCAACCGGAAGAAATCCGTCTCATGCGGCAGTAGCTGTTACTGAAGGGATACTGGATTTATTAAGTGAAGAAGAGATAGAAGGTGTTTTGGCTCACGAGTTAAGCCATGTTAGACATTACGATATACTCACAGGAACCATAGCCGCAACAATAGCCGGAGCCATAGCTTGGATAGCCAATATCATGCAATGGACTGCTATATTTGGTGGTGGAAGGGATGATGAAAGAGGCTCAAATCCTTTTGTGATGATTATTTTGGCTATACTCCTGCCCATAGCAGCATCTATCATACAAATGGCGATAAGCAGAAGCAGAGAGTATGAGGCAGATGCGGGAGCGGCAAAACTTACCGGACATCCAGAGTGGCTTCAATCAGCTCTTATAAAACTTGAAAACTATAACAAACAGGGTATTTTACATAATGCAACCGAAGAGACTTCACATATGTTTATAGTAAACCCTTTTAGTGGCAAGGACATCTCCTTTGCCTCACTTTTTTCAACTCATCCAAGTACTGAAGATAGAGTCAAAAGACTTGAAGAGTTAAAGCATGAACTATATGGCAATATTTCTCAAAAAGAGGAGCATTCCAAGAGTATAGAGGATTTTTTTCGTAACTCGTAACTCGTGATTAGTGATTAGTGATTAGTGATTAGTGATTAGTGATTAGTGATTAGTGATTAGATTTCTTTGACTAATTTGGTAGATTTTTCCACACATCCAAGTCATAATAATTTTTCATAAAGCCTCCACACTAATCACGAATCATCCTCTTTATATTCCCTGATAAGTTTGTAATAATTTCATAAGTAATGGTGTTGAAATAGTTTGCAAAGTGCGTAGTATCATTAAAAACACACACTTTTTCATCATCTCCTTCTAGTGTAAAGCTATCCATGGATATTCTGCCAAGGATGGGTTTTCCGTTTGCTACTTTTAACTCTCCTAAGCCGTTATACCTAAAAA
>JALVWW010000112.1 GCA_027023175.1 Campylobacterales bacterium | reverse complement strand
AACTAAATCCAAATGATTTTTTTGCAACAGGAGGAATTGCCACTAAACTTAAAGCGGCTGACTTTCTTTTAAAAAGAGGTAAAAAAATGTTTATGGCTGACGGTTTTAAACTCGATGATGCAAAAAGCTTTTTGCTTGAAGGCATACATAAAAGTGGGACCCTGTTTTGCAAAGAATAGGACTTAGGTTTTAGGATTTAGAGCTTAGAGCTTATGGTTGCCTTTCTCTGGTTGCCGGTAGCTCAATCCAAAGGATTTTAAATGATAAAAGTTATATTTATGGGGACACCTGATTATGCAGGGGTTATACTTGAAAAATTACTTAATGATAAAGATATAAAAGTTTGTGCGGTTTTTACCCAGCCTGACAAGCCTGTAGGAAGAAAGCAGATATTGACCCCTCCGTATGTAAAAAAGATATTGCTTGATAAAAAAAGTGATATAAAAATTTACCAGCCAAACTCATTAAAGGATGAAGATACAATAAATGTGATAAAAGGGTTGTCTCCTGATTTTATAGTGGTTGCCGCATATGGACAGATACTTCCAAATGAGATACTTCAAATTGCCCCTTGTATCAATCTGCATGCTTCACTGCTACCAAAATACAGAGGAGCAAGCCCTATACAGGCAGTTTTGTTAAATAATGAAGAGATGACCGGAGTTACTGCAATGCTTATGGATGAAGGACTTGATACCGGAGATATACTGGCATACTCTTTTGTTAAAATAACTCCCGAAACTTTAGTGGGTGAGCTTTTTGAAAAACTCTCTTTCAGTGCAGCAAATTTGTGTGTAACTACTTTAAAAGAGTTTGATAAAATAAAACCTCTTAAACAGTTTGGAGCATTGAAGTCATACTCAAAAAAGATAAAAAGAAGTGACGGAGAGATAGAGTTTAAAAATGCAAAAGAGATATATATAAAATACAGAGCTTATACTCCGTGGCCGGGTATTTATCTAAAAAACGGACTTAAGCTAAAAAAAATCTCTTTCTTAAAAGATACCGGCAGTTTCAAAGAGGGCGAAATTTTGGATGTTATCAGTGATGATGTAGCGGTAGGATGTAAAACAGGAAAGATAATAATTCAAAGAGTCCAACCGCCTTCAAAAAAAGAGATGAGTGCAAAAGAGTATATTTTGGGCAAAAGACTAAAAGTCGGAGATCAATTAAATTAAAAATTAATAATGAAAAATGAAAAATTTAGGATTATACATTTTGAGAGTATTGACTCAACTCACAAGTATCTTTTAAATGCTGTAAAAAACGCTGAAATTGCTACTTCGGCTTTAGTTTATGCTGACGAACAGACAAACGGGGTGGGAAGTAGAGGAAACAGTTGGATAGGAGAAAAAGGTAATCTTTTTTTATCTTTTTGTGTAGATTTGAAACACTTGCCAAAAGATTTACCATTGCAGTCAGTTTCTATATATTTTGCTTATATTTTAAAAGATATTTTAGCTCGTAAAGGCTCTAAAATATGGCTGAAATGGCCGAATGATTTTTATATAGATGATAAAAAAGCAGGTGGAGTTATCACTCTTAAAAGCGGCGATAAAATTATTTGTTCTATTGGTCTAAATATAACGGTTGCACCCGAAGAATTTGGCAAACTTGATATTTGTGTTGATAAAGACAAACTCATAAAAGAGTTTATAAAAAAAATTAAAAAAAATTTTTCATGGAAGCAAGTTTTTAGCAAATATAAGATAGAATTTCAAAAAGCAAAAAAGTTTTATTTTCATCTTGATGATGAGTTGGTTTCTTTAAAAGAAGCAACACTAAATCAAGATGGCTCTATAACAATAAATAACAAAATAGTTTTTAGCAGTAGATAAAGGGCATCTCTAAAAACCCTATACATTGATAGAAGCAAGAAAAAGGGTAAGATTTTGCAAGAGAAATTTGAAGGACTACCCGAAGGTAATTCAACAATTTATCTTGTAAAAGATTGCCCATATAAACGCTTCCCTTTGGGCTTTATAAGGTTTTCTATATATTTCGTTAGAGTTTCTTGAATTAGCTTAGGCTAGTCCTGCGAAACTCTGCCTCGTCTATAAAAAACCTCATAAAGCTATCAGTGTATAGGGTTTTTAGAGATGCCCTAAAGAGATTTATTCAAAATAATTGTTTTATGCAGTAGTGTAAAAAAAGGAGATGATCAAGTGAAAGAGATAATTGCTATTGCCAATCAAAAAGGCGGTGTCGGTAAAACCACTACGGCTATAAACCTGGCAGCTTCTTTAGCAGTAGCTGAAAAGAAAGTCTTGCTTATAGATGCAGACCCTCAGTCAAATGCTACTACCGGACTTGGATTTCACAGAAATGATTATGAATTCAATATCTACCATGTTCTTATCGGAAGCAAGAAACTTTCCCAAATAATTTTAAAAACATCCATCCCTACTTTGCATCTTGCTCCTTCAAATATAGGCTTGGTCGGTATCGAAAAAGAGTTTTACGATCAAGAGAGTGACGGAAGAGAGTTGGTTTTAAAAGAAAAAATTGCAGAGGTAAAAGATCAGTATGATTATATCATTATTGATTCACCTCCGGCTCTAGGCAGTATTACCATAAATGCACTTAGTGCGGCAAATTCTGTCATCATTCCGATACAGTGCGAATTTTTTGCACTCGAGGGTTTGGCACAACTTTTAAACACTATCAAACTTATCAAAAAAACAATAAATCCCAAACTTAAAATCAAAGGCTTTTTACCGACTATGTACAGCACTCAAAACAATCTCTCAAAACAGGTTTTTGCCGACTTGAAGCAACATTTTAAAAATAAACTTTTTAAAGACAAAAACAACTCTTCTTATGTTGTAGTCCCTAGAAACATTAAATTAGCGGAAAGTCCAAGCTTTGGTAAACCTATCATACTTTACGACATAAAATCGACTGGCTCCCAGGCTTACCAAAATCTAGCAACTTCCATAATGGCTGGTTAAAATGGCAAAAACTAAAAAAGCTTTGGGAAGAGGAATAGGAGCTATTTTAGAGGATGTTGAAGAGGCGTACAGACAAGAT
>JALVWW010000111.1 GCA_027023175.1 Campylobacterales bacterium | reverse complement strand
AAGGTCTTGGTGAAATGAATCCCGAACAACTTTGGGAAACTACAATGAATCCTCAAAACAGAAGACTTTTAAAAGTAAAAGTAGATGACTTCGAACTTGCAAGTGAAACATTTTCTCTGTTTATGGGCGATGAAGTAGAGCCAAGAAGAAATTACATTCAAGAGCATGCTAAAGATGTAAAACATTTGGATGTATAATGCTTTACAGTGAAATCAAGGAGAGAGAAAACCGTTTTATTCTCTCCTTGAAGATTGCATTGCCATTTTTATTTATCATCGGTTTTGCTGTACTTATTGTTGTAACTGATTTAGATATCAGAGAAATTCTTGAAAATAATATCATTGCTTTTTTGGTTATAACTTTTTTATATATCTACTATATACTGTATCAAATATATATGGCATTTAATACTTCACTTATTGACAATATTACAAAAACATTTTCAAGGGATTATATTTTAAAAATTATAGATAAAGAAAAAAAAGATAATAACTTTTTGGTTATTTTACTCAAAATAAACAATATTGAAGATATAAATGATAGATACGGTATCAAAAAGACTGATAAAATATTGTCTTCTTTTGCCTATAGATTGGATGATTTTTTAGTAAAACAGGGTTTTAAAAATAATAAAATAGGTCATATTGTCGGCGGAAGTTTTATTTTTTTATTTAAGAGTGATGAAAAGAAAGCAAATCATTTGATAAAACAGTTTATCAATAAAATAGAAAATGAACAAATTGATAATATCTTTTTAAAACTTATTTATTCCATAACGGAAAGTGACAGCGAAAACAGTAGTGAAGAGTTACTAGTCTCGCTGTATGATAAATTGAAGTTTGATATGAATGAAAGAAGAAAAAACAGAAGATTGAATATCAAAGTAAATGAATTTGAAAAATTGATTATATCTCTTATAAAAGAAAAAAAATTTGATTTTAGATTTCAACCGATTGAGAGTATTAAATCAAATGAAGTTGTGTTATATGAAGTTTTAGTCAGGCTGAATTCCAAATATTACGGGAAAATTTCTCAAAATCAGTTTATTTCCGTTGTTAACAGAATAGGATATGAATTGAAATTTGATATGATTTTAATTGAAGAGATTTTTAAAATAGCTTCAAAAAAGAGAGATAAAAAAATCTCTATCAATATATCATCGTACTCTATAGGAAATAGTAATTTTTTAAATAAGATAAAAAAATTGCTTACTCTCTATACAATAGAAAAAGAACAAATTATTTTTGAAATAAGTGTAAATAACTCTTTAAACGATATCATAAGACTGAATGAAAATATAAATATCTTGAGAAATATGGGCTTTTTAATTGCAATAGACAATTTTGGAGCAGACAATACCTCTTTTAAATATATAAAAAATATAAACTTCGATATTGTAAAATTTGATATAGAGTATTCTAAAAAATATGAAGATAAAAAACATATGGAAATCCTAAAAGCATTTATAACTATATTTAAAGATTTGGATATAAAAACCGTTATCAAATTTATAGAAGATGAAAAAAGTTACAACTTTTTTAAAGATTTTGGAATAGATTATATTCAAGGATTTATAGTAGGAAAACCAAAAAAGGAGATAAACTGATGCGATATGGTGAAAAAGAGATAAAAGAGTTTGATATAAAAAAAGAGGAGAATTTTTGGCCGAACAATCATAACAATGACTATACTATTAAAATAACACTGCCTGAATTTATGTGTAAATGTCCAAGAAGCGGATATCCTGACTTTGCAACAATTTATTTGGAATATATTCCTGATACAAAAGTAGTAGAGCTTAAAGCTATCAAATTATATATCAATTCGTTTATGAACAGGTATATTTCGCATGAAGACAGTATAAATGAGATTTTTGATACTTTATACAGTGCATTAAAGCCAAAATATATGAAAATAACTGGGGACTTTAATCCAAGAGGAAATGTTCATACAGTCATAGAAAGAGAAGAAGATGTTAGATGTAAAGCTGATTGAGTATTTTTTTACGGCTGCTTCCATTCAAAGGTGGAATGATTATCCAAGGATGATAGAGCTTGTAGAACTTGACAAGCAGGCTCACAAATTTATCATAGCATACTTTATCGCAAAACTAGAAGATGATGTTGATTATAGAGCTTTGATTGAGGCTGGTATTTTTGAATTTTTAAGAAGGGTTGTTGTAACTGATATAAGACCTGATGTTTTTCACAAAGCTTTGATGCAAAAAAAAGATGAAATAAACTCCTGGGTTATCAAAAATTTAAAAGATTCTATAAAAGATATAGATAATGGGGCATTTTTAAAAAGATTTGAAGAGTATTTGATAAATGAAAAATTGTATAAAAAAGAGAGATTTATACTAAAAGCCGCATCCTATCTTGCAACCAAATGGGAGTTTTCCATAGTTTATCAAACAAGTTCATTTCTAAGTGATATAGATAGAACCAAAGTTGCTGTTGAAGAAGAGATAGAAGACTATTATGAACTTATAGGGGTTAGAAAGATAGCACTTGGAAAAAAATTAGCTCATCTTATAGATATAAGCGGAAGGCTTAGATTTCAAAAAAGATGGGCTCAGACTCCCCGTATTCCAAATACTTCCGTTTTAGGGCATATGCTTATAGTTGCATTTTTGGGATATTTTTACTCTTTAAAGATAAGAGCCTGCTCAAAAAGAGTGGAAAACAACTTTTTTTGTGCCCTTTTTCATGATCTTCCCGAAGCTCTTACTAGAGATATAATTTCTCCGGTAAAATATTCTGTTAGTGGACTTGATGACATTATTAGTGAATATGAAATAAGAAAAATTGAAGATGAAATACTTCCGCTTGTACCAAACAGCTTTAAAGAGGAGTTTAAATATATCCTTGGAATGTTTGATGGTAAAAAAGATGAATTTGCAAACAAGGTTAAATGTGAAGGCATAATAAAAGAGGTAAAAGAGACAAAAGATTATAACGAAGATAAATTTCACACAATTGACGGCAAAGCTTTAAAAGCATGTGACAGAATAGCAGCTTTTATAGAAGCTACACTCTCTATATCATACGG
>JALVWW010000110.1 GCA_027023175.1 Campylobacterales bacterium | reverse complement strand
CTTTTTGATAAAGATAAGATAGTTGCTTATGCAACCGCAACATACTCAGTCATTACAGACAAAAGGAGCAGCAATTGTTGACAGCATTTATAGAAGGCTTTATATTGGGTCTGGGTGCGGCGGTACCTGTGGGACCCATCAATATACTTATTATGACAAATGCACTAAAAAATTACAAAAACGCAGTTAGTATCGGATTTGGTGCAATGAGTGCAGATATAACATACTTGGCTCTTATACTGCTTGGACTTTTTACATTTGTAAAAAACCAGACTTTTCAAATAATATTGGGAGTTTTCGGTTCAATTTTTCTAACTTACATAGCATACCTCATCTTTAAAAATAGAGATGAAAAAATTGAGCTTGATCCAAGCAAGATAAAAGATGGACATACAAAAATAGCTACAAACTATTTTAAAGGATACTCTTTAACTCTTTTAAATCCTTATACTATAGGCTTTTGGATAAGTGTTTCGGCATATATTTCTACCAAAAACCTATCCTTTGGCTGGACACTTTTAGGACTTTTTAGTGGTATATTTTTATGGATCACTATCATGCCCTATGTGGTACATAAAACCAAACATCTACTTTCACAAAAAATAGTAAAAAATATCTCTGTTATAGCAAGTGCGATCATACTCTTTTTTGCTATAGGAATGATAATCAATATATTTAAAGGATAAACCATGCAAAAACCATATCTCGAATCAACTCCTGATGAGAAGGGATACTTTGGAAAATTTGGAGGAGCTTTTATACCACCTCCTTTGGAAAAACCTTTTGCCGAAATAAATGAAGCTTATGACAAACTATCTAAAAGCTATGACTTTTTAGAAGAGCTTAGAAGCATAAGAAAACACTACCAAGGTCGCCCTACTCCTATATCTTATGCCAAAAGACTAAGTGATTATGTTGGAGGAGGAAGAATTTATCTAAAAAGAGAAGATTTAAACCATACAGGAGCTCACAAGCTAAATCACTGCATGGCTGAAGCACTAGTAGCCAAATATCTTGGCAAAAAGAAGATAATGGCTGAAACAGGAGCGGGTCAACATGGAGTGGCTCTTGCAACTGCAGCTGCTTATTTTGGACTTGAGTGTGAGATACACATGGGTGAAGTTGACATTGAAAAAGAGAAGCCAAATGTAATCAGAATGAAAATCCTGGGAGCCAAAGTGGTTCCCGTAACTCACGGACTAAAAACTCTAAAAGAAGCAGTTGATAGCTGCTTTGAAGCTTATGTAGCCCAGGCTGATACTGCTTTTTATGCTATTGGCTCCGTTGTAGGCCCTCATCCGTTTCCAAAAATGGTAAGAGACTTTCAAAGAGTAGTGGGACTTGAAGCAAAAGAGCAGTTTTACGAGATGACAAATCAGTTGCCTGATAGTGTAGTAGCCTGCGTAGGAGGCGGAAGCAATGCTATGGGAATATTCAGCGGTTTTATAGATGACCCTGTTAAACTTTATGGAGTCGAGCCCCTTGGCAAAAGCACAAGACTGGGAGAGCATGCCGCAAGTTTAACTTACGGAAGCGAAGGAATAATGCACGGATTTAACTCTATCATGCTAAAAGATGAAAATGGTGAGCCTGCACCTGTTTACTCCATCGCTAGTGGACTTGACTATCCATCAGTCGGACCTGAACAAGCTCACCTAAAAACTATCGGCAGAACCATAGTGGCAACCGCAACAGACGAAGAGAGTATAGATGCTTTTTACAAACTTTCAAGATATGAGGGTATCATACCGGCGCTAGAGAGTTCTCATGCAGTTGCATTTGCCATGAAATTGGCACAAGAGAGACCAAAGGAGTCTATCTTGGTAAACTTAAGCGGCAGAGGTGATAAAGATATAGACTTTGTAGTAGAAAATTATCCTATACCTGAATAAAACTACCTGAAGGTTAGAGACATAGCTCTAACCTTTAACATATCTTTCAACTTTATAGCCTACACCTTTTATACTTTTTATAAAGTCCTCTTTTAGGGTTTTTCTAAGCCTGCTTATCTCTGCTCTTATGGTTGCATTGTCAACAGGTTCGTCATCCCAGACATAACTGCGTAATTTATCAAAAGTAACGATACTGTCTATATTTAAACTTAAAACCTGAATGATTTTATACTGTTTTTTTGTTAATTCCTGAACTATATCGTTATAAAAAAGGGACTCTTTTTCTTTGGAAAATGAGTAATTTTCACTAAGCAGTATATGTCTTCTTTTTTTATCTTCGATCAAACCTGCAACCCTGTTTATCCTAAGGGCCAACTCTTTAAGATGAAACGGCTTTTTTATATAATCAGCTGCACCCAATTCATAAGCTTTTGTTATCTCTTCTATCTCAACCAAAGCACTTATATATATAATAGGCGTATAAATACCCTCATTTTGCAATATCTCCAATATCTCAAAGCCATTAATCTTTGGCAAATTTATATCAAATATGAAAAGATCAAATGGCTCTTTTAAAAGTACTTTCTTTGCTTGCATACTGTTGGAAAATGATTTGACTTGATGATTTAATGATGTCAAATACTCCTCGATAGAGCTTCTTAGCATCATTTCATCTTCAAGAAGAGCTATCTTCATCTGTATATCCTTTGAAAATATATCTAAATCTATTTATCTCATCTTTTGAATATATCTCTATCTTGACACCTGTTTTATCGCATATCTCTTTTACTATATTAAGTCCAAGTCCAAATCCTCCTCTGGCATCATCTTCTCTGTAAAATCTTTCAAAAAGTTTATCATTGTCTTTTATATTTTCACCTCTGTTTTCTATCTCAAAAATGATATTATCTTTTTCTTTATATAATTTTATAAAAATTTTACTCTTTTCAAAAGAGTATTTGATGGCATTTGAGATATTGTTATCACAAATTCTTTGAAGTTGGGTTTCATTAAAACTAAGATATATATCATCTTCGATATCTGTTTCAAACTCCAAAGAGTTACCTGTTGCCACATCTGTAAAAAAACTTACTCTCTCTTTTAAAAATTTTGAAAAATTTATCTCTTTTGGAGCATATGTAACTCTATCTTTTTTTACAAGATAACTTAAG
>JALVWW010000109.1 GCA_027023175.1 Campylobacterales bacterium | reverse complement strand
GGAGAAGTCCACTATGTAGATGCCGGCTACAACATAATGGGCATGGGAGCCATAGACAAAGACGAAGAAGGCAAAACCATAATGAAATGGGACAAAGCCCGTTAAAAAAGGCAAACTGCTTTGCCTTTTTAGGGCTTTGTGACTTTTTGCATATGTGAGTCCTAAAATCAAGGATTTTAGTGACGAACATCAAAAAGTCCGAGTACCCTGAAGTAAATCGTAGCGAATGAAGTGAGGTAGATTTACGGTTCATTCACTGCAAAGTGAATAAAAGTCGGTTTCACTGCAAAGTGAACAGTATTTACGAAGTCAAATTAAGATTGAAAGCTAAAAAGGCAAAGCATGAAAACGATAAGAGTATGTATAGGATCAAATGACAACGGTCAAAATATTGCTAAAAGCCACTTAGGAGATACAGAGGCATTTTATATATATGATATTGTTGAAAATTTAGGAAATGAATTTGCACAAAAGCGGATAAATAACGCAAAAGATATGGGGCATGCAAAAGAAGATAAGATGAGAGCAATTATAGGTTTGCTTGAGGATGTAGATATCTTTGTCGCATATCAAAAAAGTTCAAATTTTAAAAGAATTGCAAAAACTACAAAGTATCAGCCTGTGGTTGTAAAAGCTAATAAAATATCTGATATTTTGCTGATACTAAATAGATCATTTCAAGAAATATATAGTTATGTCAACAGAAGAAAAAATGGTGAGTATTTTGATACTATACCGGTTTATGATAAAGGAACAAAATGATAGCAAGGATTTGGTATGGCAGAACAAAAGCAAAATATTATGAAGTGTTTGCTGACGATGTGATATAATAAAAAAAGCCAGATATAAGGTAACAGATGGAATTTTTACATACAAGAGCACCCCTTTTTATGACTTTGGTCACGATATATTTTGTGCTGCTTCCTTTGCTTGTTTATATGGGGATAAGGTTTGCCAAAAAAGGGGATATTAAAAACCACAGAAGATTTCAAATTTTTATATTTTTTATATCATTGGCGGTTGTTTTTGTTTTTGAAACCGGAGTGAGAATGAGCGGCGGGTTTGCTGAATTTTCCAAAAACTCCATAGTTCCATACAGTTTTTTAAGCAAATTTCTAATAGTGCATGTTATCATCTCCACTCTATCTTTGTTTGGTTGGATATATCTTGTTATCAAGTCATATTTTGCTTTTAAAAAAGATATGGGGTTTTTTCGAGTCAAACACAAAGTATTTGGAGTGTTGGTTTTTTTTGGTTTGTGTGTAAGTTCTCTGATGGGTTTTGCAACTTATATATTTCTTTTTGTTTTGTAGGTAAAAAATGAAACTATTTTTCAAAAAATTGTCCTATATAGCTTTGATGATGTTTATCATATCTCTTATCTCTTTTATCGCTATTCATGTAGCACCAAACTCATTTTTTGCAAGTGGAGAGTTAAATCCAAATATCACTAAAGAGTCCATAGAGCATCTCAAAAAAATTTACGGACTTGACAAACCTTTGATAGTACAGTATTTTTCATGGGTTTGGGCTATGTTTCATTTAGATTTTGGAGTCTCTTTTGCAAGCGGAAAAATGGTAAAAGATGAGATACTGAGTCGCATAGGTATCACACTTTTGATGAATTTTATCTCGCTTATACTTGTTTTTATCTTTTCTTTATATTTTGGTATCAAGTCAGCTCTAAAACAGGGAACTGCCTTTGATAAGTCCATCAAACAGTTATCTCTTGTCAGTTATGCTATGCCTTCGTTTTATCTGGCACTTTTGCTTATATCTTTTTTTGCGGTTTATTTAAACTGGTTTCCTATATCGGGACTTCATTCGCTTGAGCCGAAAAAAGGGATCTATTGGTATATAGACTATGCTTGGCACCTAGTACTTCCCATATTTGTTATGGTTTTTGGAGGAGTGGGAACACTTAGTATGTATGTAAGAAGTTTGAGCCTTGATATTTTAAAGAGTGATTATATCTTTTTTGCAAAAAGCAGAGGTTTGGATGAAAAGATAATCTTTAAAAGATTTATTTTACCCAATCTATACCCTCCTATCATTACCATACTCGGTCTTTCATTGCCCGGAATGATAGGAGGAAGTGTAATACTAGAATCAATTTTTTCTATAAATGGCATGGGACTTTTGTTTTTTCAAAGTGCAATGAGTAGAGACTATCCAGTTATCATGGGGATACTTATCATTTCTACATTTTTGACACTTTTGGGTAATGTTGTAGCTGATCTTTTACTTTTGAAACTCAATCCTCATTTTGCTAGAGCAAAGAAGTAAGAAGTGAGTAGGATTTAGGATTTTTTTATGGTTATTTTCCAGCCGCCTGTTTTTTCTTCCTCTTTTGAGATAACTTTGTGCCCCTCTTTTTCAACCGAGCCTGGAAGGTTTTTTATGGCTGAACCATCATCGATGTAAAGTTCAAGTATATCTCCACTTTTCATATCAGCAAGTACCATTTTTGTTTTTGCAAAATTTACCGGACATTTTATGCCTCTAAAATCTTTAACTATGCTATTCATATTTCCTCCATATCACACTCTTGCATTTTATATTCTATCAACTCTTTTATACCGTTTTTACCACAAACTCTACACTCTTCATTTTTTTTGACATTGATTTTGTCAAAATCCATACTCAATGCATCAAATATAAGAAGTTTGTCACTTAAAAGTTCACCGCAACCTGTAAGATATTTGATAGCTTCAGTAGCTTGTATAGTTCCTAACATTCCAGCAATAGTTCCTAAAACTCCCGCACTTGAACAAGTAGGAGTGCTCTCAGGCGGAGGAGGAGAGTCAAATACACATGCATAGCATGCCGACTTGCCCGGTAGCACTGTCATACTCTGTCCGGTAAATCTTAAAATTCCACCGTGAGAAAAGGGCTTTTTCATAAGTACACATGCATCATTAATAAGAAATTTTGTTGCAAAATTGTCTGAGCCGTCTATGATAAAATCATACTCTTTTATGATATCTTTTATATTTTCTTTGTTGATGAAAGTTTGGTAAGTTACTACTTTTATATCAGGGTTGATTGCAACCATTTTGTTTTTTGCTGAAGTTACTTTTGGGATTCCTATATCATTTGTAGTGTGGATAACCTGTCTTTGAAGATTGCTAAGATCGACAGTATCGGCATCTGCTATGCCTATAGTGCCAACTCCGGCTGCTGCAAGGTATAGAGCAACAGGACTTCCAAGTCCTCCCGCTCCAATAATGAGAACTTTTGAATTTAAAAGCTTTCTTTGTCCTTCGATGCCAATATGTTCAAGTATGATATGTCTGGCATACCTTTCTATCTGAGTATCATTCATGGCAGCTCTTTGATTATTCTCCAAAAAGTGACTTGAGTGCATTTACATCGGCAACTTTTTCTTGACCGGTCGCATCATCTTGTTTTTCGAGGGATTGACCTTCTCTTTCAACCAGTTCTATCTCATAGCCTGTCAGCATGGAGGCAAGTCTTATGTTGATACCGCTTTTACCTATGGCTTTTGACTTTTGGTCACTTGGAAGTGTTACTATGGCTTTTTTGCCTTCTAGTTTTACATTGGAGATGATTGCGGGGCTTAGAGCTTTTGTGATATAAATTTCAGGGATACTAGAGTACTCAATACAGTCGATATTCTCATTTTTAAGCTCTTTACTTACAGCCATTATCCTTACGCCTCTCGTACCTACTGTAGCACCTACGGGGTCAATATTTGGATGATGAGAACTAAGGGATACTTTTGCCCTTTCTCCCGGAATTCTCGCTACATCGTGCACTATAACATTTCCATCTTTGATTTCAGGCACTTCAAGTTCAAGCAACTTTTCCAAAAACTTCGGTGTAGTTCTTGAAAGCTCTACTATCATACCCTTGTTGGCATCTATGTATACTTTTCTTATCACACTTTTTACAACATTTCCTACTTTGAAGCTTTCACCTTTTATTCTGTTTTTTCTTGGAAGTATAGCTCTGACTTCATCAATTTCAATAAAAGTATTTTCTTCAAAGTCCACTCTTACTACAGTTCCCGATATCAAAGAGCCTATCTTTTTTTGGTATTTTTCAAATATTTTATCTTCAAGAAGTCTTTGTATGTGAAATTCAAGCTCTCTTTGAAGTACAGCTGAAGCTGTTCTGCCTAAATTATCAAGAGGGAGTTCATAAGTAAGTTCGTCCCCCACCTCAATATCCGGATCAATCTCTTTAGCCTTTGAGAGGGTCATGTGATTTTCATTATCAGCCTGAGCTCTTTCGTCATTATCATCTACTACCACAACTTTTTGATAAAGTTTTAAATTTTTTGTTTTTTCATCTATAATTACTTCATACTCATATTCGTCACCATAAACTCTTTTAGCAGTATTTAAAAGAGACTTGACAACTACATCTCTTACATTTTCTTTATTTAGCCCTTTTTCATGAGCAATTGACTCCATAATATCAACAATTTTTTCCATAATCTTTTCTCTTTGGTTTTATTTTGCAATAGATTAAAACTGGTGATTGTGATTTAATATTGCAGATAATTATTATACATAAAAATCACTTAATTATCAATTGATACCATACTTCCAAAGTATCAAAGCACAAATTTATCATATTTTTGCTAAAATATATGACTAAATTTTATGTAAAAGAGGAAGATATGGAACTTAAATTGGCTAGAGCTGCATTGGACACTAAACCGAAAAAAATAAAACTTGAAAAAATAGAAGAGATAGTTAAAAACGAAGGGCAAAAAATATTTTATTTTGACAAAGATAACTCTCATAAAGATTTGGTAGCTCTTGTAGAGCATTTTGAAGAGCTTGGATACAGTGTGTATCTTAGAGAGATAAAATATACTCTCGATGATAATGACTATATTTACGAGATACATATACTCTAAGGATATTTGTGCAAAACAGTAGTAAAAAGCTATATGTTGAGACTTTGGGTTGCGCCATGAATGTGCGTGACAGTGAGCACATGATAGCTGAACTGACCCAGAAAGAAAACTTCAAGATAACCGACAAGGCAAATGAAGCTGACTTGATACTTATAAACACATGCAGTGTCAGAGAAAAGCCGGTTCATAAACTTTTTTCGGAAATCGGAGCATTTAACAAAATAAAAAAAGAGAATGCAAAGATAGGAATTTGTGGCTGTACTGCCAGTCATTTGGGCGAAGAAATACTTAAAAAAGCTCCAAGTGTCAGTTTTGTTTTGGGAGCAAGAAATGTATCCAAAATAACAAAAGCCATCAAAGAGGAAAAGTTTGTAGATGTGGATATCAACTATGATGAGAGTGAGTATGCCTTCGGTGAATTTAGAAGTTCACTTTATAAGGCATATATAAATATCTCCATAGGGTGTGATAAAAAATGTACCTACTGCATAGTGCCCCACACCAGAGGTGATGAGATATCCATACCGCCTTCTATCATTATAAATGAAGTAAAAAAAGCTGTGAGAAACGGAGCAAAAGAGATATTTTTGCTTGGGCAAAATGTCAATAATTATGGAGCCAGATTTAGTGACAAGAGTTTAAAAAAGATGGATTTTAGTGATTTGTTGGAAATGGTGAGTGAAGTTGACGGAGTTGAAAGGATAAGGTTTACTTCTCCTCACCCTTTGCATATGGATGATAAGTTTTTAAAAGTTTTCGCAACCAACCCAAAAATATGCAAATCTATGCACATGCCCCTTCAAAGCGGATCAAGTGAAGTTTTGAAACGAATGAAAAGAGGCTACACAAAAGAGTGGTTTTTGGACAGAGCCTTGAGTTTAAGAGAGATGGTGGATGATGTTCATATCAGTACAGATATCATAGTGGCATTTCCCGGTGAAAATGATAAAGACTTTGAAGATACTTTGGATGTGGTTGAAAAGGTTAGATTTGAGCAAATGTTCTCTTTTAAATACTCCCCAAGACCCCTAACCAAAGCTGCGGAATTTGAAGATCAGATACCAAGTGATATAGCCAGTAGCAGACTGAAAACTTTGCAGGATTTACATACTAAAATAATAGATGAAATAAGTTTAAAACAAAAGGGCAAGACTTTTAGTGTGCTTTTTGAAGAGTTGAAAAGTGGCGGCATAATAGCCGGAAGAAGTGACAATAACTTTATGATTCAAGCTAAAGGGAGTGAAGAGTATCTCGGCAAAACTATAGATGTTGTTATAAACAATCCAAAGCGTATGGTGCTTTATGGAGAAATAATTGAGCAAAGAGTTTAAAAGAAAACTTATCTCTTTGCTTTTGCCGCCTATTGGATATATTTTTATAAGGCTTATATATCTCAGCTGTAAAAAAAAGTATTTTTTACCGAAAGAAAAGCTTTTAAACAAGCCTTATATCATAGCGTTTTGGCACGGAAAACTTTTGATGCAGCCTTTTATATACAATAAGCTAAGAAGTAAGCCAAAAGTTGTTGCAATGATAAGCAAACATTTTGACGGTGAAATTATTGCCAAGATTATCAAATATTTTCACTTTGAATCTATCAGAGGAAGCAGTAAAAAAGGTGCTATAAAGGTTTTAAAGGAGTCATTTTCCAAGGTAAATGAAGGATATGACATAGCTATAACTCCGGATGGCCCAAGAGGCCCCAGATACTCAGTGGCTGACGGGATAGTGTCGATCGCACAAAAGAAAGATTTGCAGATAGTTGTCTGCAACTTTTATGCAAGCTCATTTTGGAGGCTTAAAAGTTGGGATGGTTTTATGATACCAAAGCCTTTTTCAACCATCTATCTTTTTGCTGAGGAACCTTTTTTGCTTGAAGGGTTAGATAAAGATGAAGCCAAGAGTAAAATTAAAGAGGCTTTAATGGCAAAAGAAGAAGGAAATTAGGGTATAGGAATTAGGTCGTAAGATTTTAAGTAAAATAAGTTACTAATCACAAATCACAAGTCACGAGTCACGAAAAAAAGGTTAATAATGTTTAAAAAAATAAGTTTTGTTCTTTTGTTGATTGTGGTTGCCTTTTTTATTGTTTACTTCTTTTTATTTAATGACTCATATAAAAAATCACTTCAGGCAAGAGTTTATTTTGGTTTGGGAGAATATGACAAAGCTTTTGTGCTTTCAAAGGAAGCATATCTTAGTGATCCTTATAACAGGATGGCGCTTACCATACTAAATGCCAGTAAAATTTCTTTAAAATATGAACAATATATAAAAGATGCAAAAAAATATCTCAAAATAATAGAAAAAATAAGTAGTAAAAAAAGTATAGACAGTTCTCAACTCGCAAAGATAAAATTGATATGTGAAGTTATGATAGCTCAATTTGAAAAACTAAAACCTATAGTTATAAGTGATGGAGACTTGGTGGAGACCGCTGCAAAAGAGTATAAAAAATTTAAGAAAATCTATGAAGAACTTTTTAATAAATAATATCGATAGGTTTTTGCAGTACGAACAAAAAGTAAAAGGCTGCAGTGACACAACTTTAAAAACTTACAAACTCAATCTTTTGGAAGCTGTTAAATATATGGATATCAGTAAAGAAGAAGAGGGTATTGTAATGCAGCTTATGCCTTATCGTCTTCATATAGCCGGTAAAAACAAAAAAACCATAGCAAAAAAGATTAGCATCATAAGAAGCTTTGTAAAATTTTTAAAAGATGACGGAAAAACTGTAAAACTTTTGAATGATGAAAGCATAAAGATGCCAAAAACTTTGCCAAAACCGATTGATTTTAAATATATAAAAGAGGCTTTAAAAGTTGCCGATGAAGAAGAGGAACTAATCGTACTTCTTTTGTATGGATTTGGACTTAGGATATCTGAATTATCAAATTTGAAAATTATAGATATAAAAGAGAGGTGGATTAGGGTTATGGGAAAAGGTGACAAAACAAGAAATATACCTGTTTTGCCTCTGTTAAAAAGCAAAATTGAGTCATATTTAAATAAAAATGAAAAAAAAATATATATTTTTGAGAAAAATGGAAAAAAATTAAGCGAAAATAGTCTAAGATATAAAGTCAATAAAATTTTTGCTAAAATTGGTATAAAAGTTACACCTCATCAACTTCGCCACTCATATGCAAGTGATTTGCTAAACAGTGGAGGAAGGATAAGTGATGTAAGTAAACTTTTGGGTCACAGCTCAATGTCAACAACAGAAATTTATACCAAGCTTGACAGTGAATACAAACTAAAAAATTATAAAATGGCTCATCCGCTATCATATAAGGAGATAATTTGAGCAAAATATCTAAGATAATACAAAAAAAATTTTCTAATGTTTTTATAGCTGTAGTTGCAGAAAAAAATGAGTATGTTCTTAGATATATTGTAGTAAAAAACGGAAAAATTATTACAAATGAAGATAAAAGATTTCCTATGGATGAGGATAAAAAACTCTCATCCGATATAAAGGAGTTTTTAACTTCACTGCAAAACAGTTATAAATTTGTTTATATCTCCTATCTTTTAGACTCCATAGGGCAAAACTGTGTGCCCACCTGTGATGAAAAAGAGTTTATAAAATACAATATCGATAAAGAAAAAATTATACAGGTGTGTATAGAAAACAGATGGACTGCATACTCTTTAAAAAGTGATATTGAGTGGATAAAATCAGTTTTTGAAGTATCAGGGATAGATTTTATATATTCACCTTTTGTTATATTGAATGATTTTATAAAAAATAAAAAGCAAAAAATAAAAAGCAACCTCTTTCTTTTATATACGGAAAATTTTATCACACTTATGATATTTGATAAAGATGATTTGGTATTTAGTGCATTTTTTAAAATCCCGTATAAAGAGTTTGATTTTTCACAGGATGATGATGAACCAAAACCGGAAGAGAGCGAGAGTATCATAGAAGGAATAGAACTAGACAATATAGAGAGTGAGGATGAAGAGTTTGACGGCTTTGTAGATATTACTAAACTTGATGACGATACCGGTGTCGAAGAAGAGATACTTGAAAGTGCAAAAGAAGATGTTGCAACATCGACTCTTGATGACTTGGAGCTTTATGGTAGAGAGGTAGTTATATTTAAATTCATCTCTTCGGCTATTGAAGAGTATTATAAAAACGATATGTATGAGAGTGAATTTTTAGAAGAGATAATCATTTATAATGATTCTAATATAAGTAATGATATAATAACTATGATAGAGAATGATCTGTTTTTGGATGTAGAAATTCATTCAATTGATATAAAAGAGGAGATGATTAATATGTCTATAAAAGAGGCAAATCTTTGAGCTATAGTTTTATAAAACCAAGAAAGAAAGAAATTATTGACACTATTTCAAAAATGTGGCTGGCTTTTATAGCTGTTGTAGTCATCATACTGTTTGGTTTTGATTTACTTATAAAGCTAAAAGTACATTCGCTGAAAAATCAAACAAAAAATTATATTGCTAAGGCACAGCAGGCAAACAATATATCAAAAGCTTTGCAAAAAAAGATCGTTTTTTTAACCAAAGAAAAGTCTGTTGCCGAGGAGATTTATGCACAAAACAGTATCCTAAAAGAGAGCATCAAAAACCTTTTTGATCTTGTTCCAGATCAAATAACATTAAAAAAAGTTATCATGAAAAAAGATTCTTTAACTTTATATGGTATATCTCCCTCAAAAGATACATTCAACTTTTTGCTCGGCTCACCTTTGAAATCTATATTTCAAAGTAGCAATACTATATTTTATCTAAACAGTGACGGTTGGTACAGGTTTGTAAGCAGCAACAAAATCATAAATGAAGAGGATAGGCTATAAGCATGAAACACTCATGTTTCAAAAACACAAATAACAATAAAAATTATGAGGGTTTCTCTTGCCAAAGGCAAAGCATAAGTTTATCCCATAAAATTTGTAAATTTTATGGGAGCCCTAAAAGTGAGAGGAATTTTCAAGGAGCTTTGCTTCTTGTAAAGGAGATTTTTAGATGAAAAGTGTAGGTATCCTTAAACTTTTAACATTTTTATTTATCTTTGTTTTTGTTGTGTTTTTGATAGTTTTTTTAGTTTTAGTGCCAAGTATCAAAGAGCTTAGAAATGCCAAAATTCAAAATGCCAAAGCTTACAACAGATACTCTTATGCATTAAACAGGCAAAAATCAAAAGAGAATGAATTAAAGAAGCTAAAACATAACAATCTAAAAATTATCAGAGCATTTGATACAAAATTTAAAGAGAATGAATTTTTAAAATTTTCAAAAAAATATTTCAAACAGGTATCACTAAAAAAAGATAAAAGTAAGATTTATAAGAAAGATTTTATACTGTATGATTTCAATACAGTCTCCAAGATAACAGACCCTACGGTTTTTTATAGATTTTTAACCGATATAAACAGATATGACAATGTGGTGCAGGCTGATTTTCCTATACAGATGGAAGCGATAGGAGACGATATCAATACAACATTTAAGCTGAAAGTTTACAGACTTGGCAAAGAAAGGAGTAAAGGAGTAAAGGAGGTAAGGAGGTAAGGATTTATATAAAAGCTCCCAGCTCTAGGCTCTTAGCTTTAAGCTCATTGTAAATATATCCTCTGATTTTGGGTGGTATTTTTTGGATTCTACACTTTTCTTTAAATTTTTTATCCATAGTTACTTTTAAAAAAGGTGAAATGTATATTAAACCATTTGAAAAAACTACCGCAAAACGATCACTTATGACTACATCTTTTTTTTGAATGATTTCATCTTTTTGTTTTTTTGATAACAGATATCCCAACTCTTTAAAAATTTTATCGATAGCTCTTAAATTTGTTATATCGTTAAAACTATCTTTTATGATATATAGCTTTTTAATTTTTTTATGGATTTGGCTTTCGGCAAGTAAATTTTTATCAATATCCAAATATCTAAAGCTGTTTGTTATGCCCTTTTTGTACTCTTTTAGAAAATCATTGGTAAAGTTTTTTCTAAAATAGTTTCGTTTGTATTTTGTATCAAAATTGCTCTCATCAACAAAGTAATCTATATCATTTGTTTGTAAAAATTGCAGTAGTTCATCTTTGGATATTTCTACAAGAGGTCTTACAAGAGTATAATTTTCTCTTTTTCTTATCTCGTCAAACCCCAAAAGCTCAACCAATCCCGCACCTTTAGCAAATTGCATCAAAAACCACTCAAGCTTGTCATTTAGTTGATGAGCGGTTATGAGGTGTGTATAGCCATTGTTTTTGATAATCTCTTTAAAAAAGTCATATCTAAAAACTCTGGCATTGTGTTCAAAATTGGATAATTTCAAATCAGCTCTTTTTAAATAGAGCTTTTTATCAAATCTTTTTGCAAGAGCATCGGCATACTCACACTCCTTTTTAGACTGCTCTCTTATGCCGTAATCGACCATTGCCATATCAAACTCTATTTTATTGGCATTTAGTATAAAAAAAAGAGCGGTTGAGTCAACCCCGCCGGAAAATGCAAGTAAATTTTTGCCTTTTTTTAACTCTTTTAAAGAGTTTTTAGATAACTCAGGCAGAAGTTTTAACTGTTGCAAGCAGCTTGTCTCCAACCAAATCAGTAACATAAGCCAAGTACATTTTATCGCTTTGGAGTTTAACTTCACTTTCGTTTATAAGAATTTCCCCATCTATTTCGGGTGCCCATCTGATATCTCTCGCTCCATAAAAAAACTCTCCTTCACTACTCTCACCTGTTGTGATAACTTTTATATCTTTATGTAGAGATTTTTTAAGACTTTTTATAGTTTTTTCTTCCACTATTTCATTTAACTCTTTAAGCCTTTTGTCGATAATCTCCTGGGAAATTTTATCACTCATTGTATAGGCTTTGGTATCCTCTTCGTCCGAATAGCTAAAGAGTGTAACCCTGTCAAAGTCAAACTCTTGCAAAAAAGCTTTCAACTCCAAAAAATCCTCTTCACTCTCTCTTGGGTGTCCGACTATGATGGAAGTTCTTAAAAAACTGTTTTTTGCCTTTCTCATTTTGTAGAGTTGCTCTTTTATCCTTTTTGCTCCTGCACCCCTTTTCATAATTCTTAGCATTTTGTCACTGATATGCTGGATGGGCATTTCGAAGTAGTTGTGAAAAACTTTGGAAGAGATAATTTTTTCTATCAAAGTATCACCGGTTGTTGTGGGATAGAGATAAAGTATCCTTGCACTCTTAACACCCTTAATTTTTTCTATCTCATCAATCAATTTTATAAGCCCATCATTTTCACCAAAATCTCTTAAGTAAGAACTGCTGTCCTGAGAGATAAAACTAAAGTCAAAATACCCCTGCGAGGTAAGTTTTTTTACTTCATTTACTATATCTTTTAAAGCTCTTGATTTTAATTTTCCTTTGAAGCCCGGGATTGCACAAAAGCTGCAAGTCTGGTTGCATCCTTCGCTGAGTTTTATATATGCATGAGCTTTTGAGCCTGTTATTATCCTCTCTTCGGTAGTTATGAGATAAGTTTCAGCAGAAAATTTTGAGTGTTTTTCTTTAATGATTTCATCTATTTTGTCATAGTCCCCGACACCTGTAAAAAGATCAACTTCAGGCAACTCTTTTTGAAGCTCCTCTTTGTATCTTTGGGTAAGACATCCGCTTACAACCAAGAGAGACTCTTTTTTTCTTTGAGAGTGCAATTCAAAGATAGTATCCAAACTCTCCTCTTTTGCCGCATCTATAAAACCACAGGTGTTTACTATGAGAACATCGGCGATTGAGGGGTTATTTGTAATTTTGTAGTCTTTGAGTTTTCCGAGCATTACCTCACTGTCAACTAAGTTTTTGGTGCAGCCCAAACTTACCAAGTGTAATT
>JALVWW010000108.1 GCA_027023175.1 Campylobacterales bacterium | reverse complement strand
TTGCAAAAGTTTTAAGCGGAGGCAGGGTGGAGATATATAAAAGTGAAGGTAAAGTAGTAAACGGAAAACTTTTGCCTGATGAATACCTCGGTATCACCAAAACAAACTCAAAAAGACGAGAAAAACTCTATCTGTTTGACCATATACACAAAAAGATAACGATGATTAAAATTAGTACAAAAGATGGAAAAACAACCAAATCAAGTGAAGCTCTGAAATATTATGCTGATAACGACATACTCTCTTTGTTTTTCAATATAAAGCATTATCTAAACAGTTTTAAATTTAGAGGTAAAAAAGTTTTGTATGCGATTGGTGCAAACAAAAAAGATGGTAGAGTCGATATCGTAGCCCCTGTTGGAAAAGAGTTGAAAAAGCTAAAGCAGGATGTTGGAAGAAAAAAAGGACATTTTCTTATAGTTTTTATCAACCAAAAGATATTTGCAAGTAAAAGAGGTGAACTGTTTTTGGATATAAATGATGACGGAATTGCCACAAAAGCGGTGCTAAAAGATGTGATGCTTTTTGGTGACATAAGAGGTGAACTTAAAAAATTGGAAGTTAAATAGAATGAGTGAAAGTGTTAAAAAAGGAGTTTATTATATGCTCTTTGCCTCTTTTTGCTTTGCTGTGATGGGAGGATTTGCAAAAGAGCTTTCACGATCTATGAGTGCTATTGAAGTTGTATTTTTTAGGAATGTTTTTGGAGTTATTTTTTTGATCGCAACTTTGATAAAGTATCCTTTGAAGCAAAAAGGAGGCAAGTTTTGGCTACTATTTTTTCGCGGTTTTATGGGGTTTTTGGCGCTTTTGGCATTTTTTTACAATGTTGCTCATATAACTTTAGCCGAAGCTATGACATACTCAAGGCTTTCTCCGGTATTTACCGCTTTGTTTGCATATCTTTTTTTAAAAGAGAAACTTTACAAACTTGGCTGGATAGGCATAGCTGTGGGATTTGTAGGTATTGTTTTTATAACTAGACCGGAAGGCATCTATGACTTTGATAAGTATGACTTGCTAGGTATCTTTAGCGGAGTAGGAGCGGCACTAGCTTATACTGCCGTTAGAGAGCTTAGAGAGTACTATGATACAAGAAGTATAGTTCTTTCGTTTATGACGATAGGTACAATCGGTCCTATTGTTTTGATGATGATAGGCTCATTTTATAGCCCTGCAAATCTTGACTATCTTTTTGCAAAGTTTATTGTACCTAAAAGCAAAGATTGGGTATGGATAGTGCTTTTGGGATTTAGTGCTACTTTGGCTCAAGTTTACATGACAAAAGCCTACGCTTCTACAAAAGCCGGAATTGTTGGGGCTATAAGTTATAGCAATATTATATTTTCCATCATTATAGGAGCTATTTTAGGTGATAAATACCCTGATCTTTTTACAACTTTTGGGATCATCCTTGTAATTATAGCCGGTGTCTTGGTAACTATTACACCAAAAAAGCTATAGTTGGGCGGTAGCAAACTTGTGTATAAGGTGAGTTATGTATGTTTGATATGGCATACCCTCATTTAGTGCCATAGCTTTTATCTTTTGTATATCTGTTTCTAAGAGTCTTATATTGATAGCTTTTCGTTTTGAAAGTTTTTTTATAGTATTTGAAGCCGCATTTTTTAAAGTTTTGTTTAATTGTTCAAACTCTTGCTTATCAACTGATATATAGCTGCCATTTTCTATATCTTTAATTATTTGTATTTCTTCTTGAGTTTCTATATTTTTTTTCACTGTTAACTCCTTAGATACTTTTTAGTCTGCTTTCTGCTTGGATAAATAGTTTTTAAAAAAATAGTAGATCCGTTTTGTACATAAGGTACAACATATGCATAACTATTTATCTCAACTATTAAACAGTATTGGTTTGCTCTTGAACTATTTGAATTTTTAACAATATCAAGCAATTTATCATTTTCTAAACAAATAAGAATATCTTCAAAACAAACATTCCTACTCTCTTTTAGTAAAATGTTTTTCTTATCATCCCACTCAAAGTGTATATCATCCAAATAAAACCCCTTTTATATATGGATTGTATCCTAAATGTATTTATTTGTCAAATTTTTGTGTATAGCTTATCAAAACTCCCCTATAAGAGGGCATCTTGCAAAATGGCCTTTGCTGATTTCTAAAAGTTCAGGATGAGCATCATCACATATATCTTTTTTGTGTGGGCATCTTTTGGCAAAAAAGCAGCCTTTCGGCAGATCTATAGGACTTTGTATCTCTCCTGTTTGTAGTACACTATCTGTCGCTAAAGGTGTATATATGTCAGGTACTGTTGAAAAAAGCATTTTTGTATATGGATGAGAAGGATTTTTAAAAAGCTCTTTTTTAGAAGCATACTCAACTATTTCACCTAGATACATAACAGCAACAAAGTCACTTATATGTTTGACTACGCTTATATCGTGAGTGATAAAAAGAGTTGTTAAGTTGTATTTATCCTTTAGATCCATCATAAGATTTAGTATTTGAGCTTGTATGGATACATCAAGAGCGGATATAGGCTCATCCGCTAGTATAAGTTCAGGTCTTAGTATGATAGCTCTTGCTATGGCTATTCTTTGTCTTTGTCCTCCTGAGAATTGATGAGGATATCTCTCAAGATAACTTCTATCAAGTCCAACATCATCACAAGTTTGAAGTATTTTCTCAAGTCTCTCTTGTTTTGTAAGGTTTGTATGGATTTTAAGAGGTTGATCTAGTATGGTTTTTATCTTTTTTCTTGGGTTTAGCGAAGAGTAAGGGTCTTGAAAAATCATTTGTATATCTTTTTGAATACCCTTTCTTTTATGCGGCGGAAGTTTGGCTATATCTTTGTCTTTAAAGAGTATTTTACCTTTTGTGGCTTGATAAAGTCCAAGTATAACCTTGCCTATAGTAGTTTTTCCGCAACCGCTTTCTCCTACTAAAGATAAAGTTTTTCCTTGATAGATATCAAAATTTATCTTATTTAATGCATGCAAATCTTTCTTTTCAAAAGTTCCCACTTTAACCGAAAATATTTTCTCAACATCTTTTACTTGCAGTAAAGTTTTTAAACCTTGTGACAAAACACTATCCTTTTTCCAAAAACTTTTTTACCTGGGTAAGTATCACACTCACTGTCAGCCAATTCACACCTATTTTTAAAGTAGCATCCCTTTGGAAGATTTAAAAGTGAAGGCATAATGCCCGGTATTTGATAAAGTCTTTTTTTATCATCATTGAGTTTGGGCAAACATGCTATAAGACCTTTGGTATATGGATGTTTAGGATCAAATATGATCTCCTCTTTGCTTCCATACTCCACTATCCGTCCGGCATACATTACGGCTATATCATCACAAAGCTGTGAAACCACAGCTATATCGTGAGTGATAAGTATCAAAGATGAGCCAAAGTCAAGACTTAGCTTTTTCATAAGGTAGAGTATTTGAGCCTGTATAGTAACATCAAGAGCGGTTGTCGGCTCATCAGCTATAAGAAGTTTGGGGTTATTTAAAAGTGCCATAGCTATAACTACTCTTTGTTTCATGCCGCCTGAGAGTTGATGAGGATAACTACTCATCCTCTTTTCAGCCGCCGGAAGACCTACTCTTTTTAATATTTCGACACACTCATTCCAAGCCTCTTTTTTTGTCACATTTTTTCTGTGATATAGTATGGCTTCCATAAGCTGTTCACCTATACTGATAACTGGATTGAGTGAAGTTTGAGGGTCTTGAAATATCATGGCTATCTCATTTCCCCTGATGCTTTGGAGCTCTTTTTCTGGAAGTTTTACCAAATCTTTTCTATCAAAAAGTATCTCTCCGTCAACTATTTTACCCGGTTTATCTATAAGATTTATGATAGAAAATCCGGTTATTGACTTTCCTGCACCAGACTCTCCGACTATTCCCAAAATCTTTCCTTTTTCTATGGAAAAGCTTATCCCGTCAACTGACTTTACTACCCCATTTCTTGTAAAAAAGTGTGTTTTTAAATTTTTAACTTCAAGTAGTGCCATTATCTTTTTAACCTCGGATTCATAATGTCTCTCATCCTATCACCTATCAAATTTATAGAGATGATAAGTATCATCAAAAGTATGCCCGGATACACTGAAGCCCACCAGTATCCGCTAAAGAGTACCTGATAGCCGTTTGATATAAGAGAGCCCAAAGAGGGCTGAGTGATAGGAACTCCAAGGCCCAAAAAGCTTAAAGTTGCTTCAAGTATGATAGCATTTGCAATTCTGACAGTTGCTATGACGATGATAGGCGCAGTTACATTTGGCATAATTTCACCAAAAATTATACTTGCATTTCCCATGCCCAAAGCTTTAGCCGATTGGGCATAATCTTTCTCTTTTTCTGAGAGTACTACTCCTCTAGCGGTTCTTGCATAATATACCCAGTTTACTATAGTGATGGCTATGATGATCTTTCCTACACCTTGACCCCACAAAGCCATTATAATAAGAGCTATCAATATAGCCGGAAAAGAGAGCTGTATATCTGCTATTCTCATAATAAGTGTATCTACCCAGCCACCGTAATATCCTGATATAAGTCCTAGTGAAAAACCTATGATGACGGATAAGACCGTACTTGCTACGCCTACATAAAGTGATATTCTAAGTCCGTAAAGCATAGCTGAATATATGTCTCTTCCCTGTTCATCGGTTCCTAGCCAAAACTGATGACCTGGGGCTTTGAAACTGTTTTCAAGATAGAGCTGGGAGAGGTCATAAGGGTTTTGATAGGAAAAAATAGATGGAAAAAGTGCAAGGATAACAAGTATCACAAGTATGATAAGCCCACCTACAGCCAATTTGTCCTCAAAAAACTCCTGAACTAGTTCATTTTTAAATATTTTTATCATACTCTAACCCTTGGGTCTATAAAGGTATATAGTACATCAACTATAAAATTAATCGCTACAAATATAAAAGATATCACAAGTAGATATGCTACTACTATGGGTCTGTCAAGGTTTTGTATAGAGTCTATGATAAGCTTTCCCGTGCCGGGCCATGCAAATATGGTCTCCGTTACTATGGTAAAAGCAACAAGCTGACCAAACTGGATACCGATAACTGTTATCAAAGGGATAAGACTGTTTTTAAGCGCATGATAATAGACTACAACTTTTCTTGGAACTCCTTTGGCAATGGCCAGCTTTATATAATCTTGCATCAATACTTCCATCATTCCTGTTCTAGTAAGTCTAAGTATCAATGCCAGTTGAAAAAATGCAAGAGTAAGCACCGGCATGATAAGATGTTTGATACCGTCCCAAGTAAATACACTTGAAAACCATACCACTTCACCTCTTCCTGAAGATGGCAAAATTCCTAAAATAACCGAAAATATAAGTACCAGCACCATACCCGTCCAAAAAACAGGTACAGATATCCCCGTCAGAGAAAAAAACATGATGAGTTTACTATACCAAGACTCCGGTTTTATAGAGGCTATAACACCCAAAGGGATACCCAAAAGTATAGAGACTATCATAGCGATAACAGAAAGCTCTAAAGTTGCAGGCAACCTTTCAAAAACTACCTGAAGTGCTGGTTGCCCGTAAACAAATGAGTTACCCAGGTTTCCTTTGGCAACATTTTTTAAAAAAGCTTCATACTGTTTTATAAAGGATTGATCTAGCCCCAGTGCATGCTGCATAGCTATGACATCCTGTTGTGTTGCATCAGGCGGCAAAAGAAGTTGTACCGGATCTCCTGCTTTGAACATGATAAAAAACACTATGAAACTTATCACCAACATAACAATGGCTGAGTGAAAAAGTCTATTTAAAATGTATTTAAACATTATCTACCTCGTTGAAAATGAGGAGTCCTAAAAAGGACTCCTAAAAAATTACTTGATATCGTAAGCCCATATTTTACTATCAGTTCTAGGTGTAAATTTTACCTTTTTGCTGCTAGCATAGATATCTACTTGAAAATGCAAAGGAATAAACCCCTGATCTTCGATAAGAGCAATCCTTTGAGCTTCTCTCATCTGTTTTACTCTATCTTTTGGATTCATATTGGCATCACTCTCTTCGATGAGTTTATCGACTCTGGCATCGGAGAATTTACCGTTATTGTATCTTCCGTAACCCTTTTTATCATCTTTTGAGTGAACAACACCGTCAAGCATAGAGCTTCCGTCACCGTCACTACTTGCCCAGCCTATAAGGAAAAAGCTAGTATCTTGCTTGGCGGTTCTTGGAAAGAAAGAGGACTTTGGAGTTGCATTTACTTTGACTTTTATACCTATCTTAGCCAAAGATGATGCAACGGCTTGAGCAATTTGTGCGTCATTGATGTATCTATTGTTTGGAGCATCGAGTCTTACTTCAAAGCCGTTTGGATATCCCGCTTTTGCAAGTAACTCTTTTGCTTTTTTAGGATCATATTTGACTCTTTTTATAGTAGGATCATACCCTACAACAACGCTTGGATGAAATTGTCCGGCAGGTTTTGCAAAGCCTTTCATGATATATTTGACTATAGCATCTTCGTTTATGCCGTAGTACAATGCTCTTCTTACATTTACATTCAAGAAAGGATTTTTACCGTCTGGAGTTTTGACATAGGGTGATTTTTCTCTAAACTGGTCCATTTGCAAATAGATAAGCCTAAGACCCGGTTTTATAAAAAAGTTTAGTTTGGAATTGTTTTTTATCCTATTTACATCCACTACGGGAACTCTGTTGATGATATCAACTTCACCGCTTAGTATAGCAGCTGTTCTAGTAGCGTTGTTTGAAAGAACTCTAAAGATAACATCATCAAACTTTGGCTTACCCATCCAGTAGTCTTTGTTTGCTTTTAGTTTGATTTGGTCACCTTTTCTCCATAGTACGAACTTGTATGGACCTGTGCCGATAGGGTGTAAGCCTATCCATTCATCACTTTTTCCTTGAACTGTCTCTTTATCAAGTATATTGATGTAAGTTAGTTTTCTTAAAAATACAGGAAAAGCTTTTTTTGTGATAAATTTAACAGTATAGTCATCAATCTTTTCAACTTTGTCAAACATTGAAACTTTGCCTTTAAAGCCAGACTTGTTCCAGTTTTTAACTCTATCAAATGAAAAGATAACATCATCTGCATTGAAAGTGTTGCCATTGTGGAATTTTACACCTTTTCTAAGTTTCAGAATCCACTCGGTTGGTTTTGGATTGCTCCATGATACTGCCAGGTCAGGGTGAACTTTGATGTTTGCATCAAATCTTACCAACGGATCAAAGATATTGGAAAGGATTGAGTTGGTTGCAGTTTCGTTAAAAGCCTGAGGGTCCATAGTGTATGCACCTGAGGCTATACCTACCTTTAAAGTCTTGGCTACACCAAGTGAGCCTATAAGAGCCAATGAGGCAAGTGCGATAGAAATTTTTTTCATATTTTCTCCTTTTTTGTATTTGAAAAATACCTTGTATTACTTTAGCTTAAAAACTAAAGACCTTTAACTGTCCATGCAAATCATAAAATATAACTTGCAAAGAGAGTTTATTGCTCTATCAATTTTTCCATAAATTTTACAAAAAGTTCTATTTTTTTAGGAATTGTCTCTTTTATTGTAAACTCCTTTTTTGTATGTGAAAAATTACCTACTGCTCCAAGTCCGTCAAGACAAGGTACTCCACAGTCTGAAAGGATGTTGGCGTCACTTCCGCCTCCGGTGGCTGTTTCATTGCACTCCATACCTATCTCATCGGCTGTTTGTTTGTATAGCTTATACAACTTTTTAGAAGCTGGAGTTTTTTCAAAAGGCGGCCTTTGATGCTCTATGATATATGATGCTTTTGCTCCTACGCTGTTTGGCTCAAACAAAACTTTTTCAAAATCTTTCATAATTTGCTGATACTGCTCTTTTTTTACATATCTTATATCTACACCTATCTTGCAAAAGGGAGCTACGGTATTTTTTACTATACCGCCGTTTATAACATTGCAACCCAAAGTTATACCGTTTTGATAGTCATTCAGTTTGTTCAGTTTTAGGATGATTTCTGCTGCGGCGGTTATGGCGTTGATGCCTTTTTGCGGTTCAACTCCTGCGTGTGCGGCTTTACCCTCTATCTCTATATCTATAGATATGCCGCCTTTTCTGGCAGTTACTATGCTATATCCATCCATCCTACCCGGCTCAAAAACAAATCCACCCTTTGCTTTACAAAACTCCTTTACCATTATATCCCATGAGTCATACGAGCCTATCTCTTCATCAGAGTTGAAAAGCAACTTTACAGGAAGTTTTTTACCTGGATAGAGTTTTTGAAGTATTATCAATGAGTAAAGAGCGACTATGATACCGCTTTTCATATCATTTGTACCGGGACCATAATAACATCCATTTTTTTCAGTTATCTCTAAAAAACCGCTTTGAGGAGAATGTACAGTATCGAAGTGACCTATCATAGCATAAAAATCTTTTTCCAACTCTTGGTTAAATATAAGATGAGGCCTCTCTTTTTTTGGCGAATAAATTTTGTTCAGTTTTATATCATGTTTTAAAGCAATGGATTGGAGTTTTGTCGCAACTTTTTCCAAGCCTTCTATATTTTGTGAAAAGCTGTTTATATCGACTATATCTTCAAAATCTTTGTATATCTCTTCTTCTAGCTCTTTTATATATTTTACAGCCATATCCATATTTATAAAATCCTTACATATTTCTCCAAATTATGCAGAAGTATGACATATATTATGTTAATAATCTCTTAAAAACAAACTATTTTAGAACAATTTTTGAGCTTATTTGACCCAGTATGATATATTGTAAATTTATGAAATTTTGGGTATAATCGCAAACTTTTTAAAACTTAATCTAAGGATTTTAAATGCCAAAAAGTATATTTATTTTTAGTGTCGCACTCTTTGTGGTACTTATTGTGGCTTCAAACTATTTAGTACAATTTCCTATAAATAAATGGCTTACCTATGGAGCCATAACATATCCTATCACATTTTTGATGACTGATATACTAGGTGAGAGATATGAGAAAAAAGAGGTTATAAAAGTAGTAAAGTATGGTATCATTTTTGCGGTGCTTCCTACTCTTATGATGTCAAACTGGAGGATAGCACTAGCTTCTATAGCAACTTTTAGTATAGTTCAACTTATGGATGTGCATATTTTCCATACCCTAAAAGAAAAACTAGAAAAACTTTGGTGGCTAAGAAACAATGCAAGCACTATGACAAGTCAATTTTTTGATACGGTTTTGTTTTTTACTTTGGCATTTAGTTTTGTGATGCCGTTTGACAAGGTAGCTCATTTGATAGTGGGTGATTACAGTGTGAAGCTCATCATAGCTTTGCTTGATACACCTATATTTTATCTGCTTGCTATCAAGCTTTTTAAGAAAAAACCTGCAAGTGAGAAGATATGAAAAATATATTAAAACTGGGTATTCCAAAGGGAAGTTTGCAGGATGTAACTATAGGTATTTTTAAACAGGCGGGTTACAATATAACTGTAAGACCGAGAAACTACTACCCCAGTATCGATGATGATGAGATAGAGTGTATGCTCATACGAGCTCAAGAGATGGCGAGGTATGTAGAAGGTGGTCAGCTTGACTGTGGACTTACGGGGCTTGATTGGATAAAAGAAAACAGAGCCGATGTAGTGGATGTAACAGAACTTATATATGCAAAAACCAGTTTTAGACCCATCAAATGGGTACTTGCGGTCAAAGAAAACTCAGATATAAAAAGTGTCAAGGATTTAGAAGGCAAAACCATAGCCACAGAAGTTGTCAATCTCACAAAAGATTACCTAAAAGCACACGGAGTCAATGCAAAAGTAGAGTTCAGTTGGGGAACGACAGAGGTAAAAGTACCGGACTTGGCCGATGCGATAGTAGAGATAACCGAAACAGGCTCTAGTATAAGAGCAAACAATCTTGTCATCATAGATACCGTTTTGGAAACCACTACGAGATTTATAGCCAATAAAGAGGCATACAAAGACCCGTTTAAACGAAAAAAGATGGAAAATATCATTATGATGTTAAAGTCCGTCATAGATGCTATCCCAAAAACTTGTGTACTTATGAATGCTCCAAAAGATAAACTTGATGATATCTTGGAGATACTACCGTCATCCAATCCAACCATTTCAGACTTGGCAAAAGGTGACTGGGTAGATGTGATGGCGATACTTGATAAAAAAGATTTAAGAGATATTTTGCCAAGACTAAAAGCCATAGGTGCAAAATCAATAGCCGAACTTCCTATCAATAAAATCATAGAGTAATGCACTTTATCCAGGAAATTATAACTATAAAAGCTCCAAAAAGGGGCTTTTATCTTATAACCGATAAAATTATCGAAGCCATAGATATAAGCAAGATAAAAACCGGTATGCTAAATCTTTTTCTTAAACACACTTCCGCTTCACTTACCATAAATGAAAACTTTTCTTATGATGTAAGAGTGGACTTGGAAGATATAAGCTCCTCTTTAGTGCCAGATAGTTCATCATATGCTCATGCCTTAGAAGGAGATGATGATATGCCGGCACATTTCAAGTCCTCTATGTTTGGAGTGAGTTTAAATATCCCTGTAAAAGAGGGCAGACTCGAACTAGGCACCTGGCAGGGCATCTACCTGAACGAACACAGAAACCATCCGACTCCAAGAGAGATAGTTTTAACTCTCTGGGGCAAATAAAACAATACTTTATCTCCTTTTATCACTTTACAAAAACTAAATAAACTTTTTGATATAATCAATCCTAATTTAACCTACAAGGATGATAAATGATACTGATAGCCGGACCTTGTGTGATAGAGAGCAGGGAAAATCTTTTTAAGATAGCCGAAGGATTGAGAGAGTTTTATGAGGATAAGAGGATAGATTTTTACTTTAAAGCCTCTTTTGACAAGGCAAACAGAACCAGTTTGGATAGTTTCAGGGGTCCAGGACTCCAGGATGGACTTGCAATGTTAAAAGAGGTACAGGATGAGTTTGGATACAAGCTTTTAACCGATGTGCATGAAAGCTGGCAGGTTGAAGAGGTGGCAAAGGTAGTTGATGTCTTGCAGATTCCGGCATTTCTTTGTCGTCAGACCGACTTGCTTGTAAGTGCAGCCAAAACCGATAAAACTGTCAATATCAAAAAGGGACAATTTATGAATCCGGAAGATATGGAGTATTCGGTAAAAAAAGTTTTAAAAACAAGAGAAGTTGAAGGTATTGGGTATGAGACTTCAAAAGAGGCTAAAGTTTGGCTGACTGAAAGAGGAAGCAGCTTTGGGTATGGAAACCTGGTAGTTGATATGAGAAGTCTTGAAATCATGAAAAAATTTGCTCCGGTTATCTTTGATGTGACTCATTCGGTACAGATGCCGGGCGGTGCAGGAGGAAAAAGTAGTGGTAAAAGAGAGTTTGTTGCACCTTTAAGTAGGGCTGCGGCAGCGGTAGGGGTGGATGGATTTTTCTTTGAAACTCATTTTGACCCAAGCATTGCTCTGAGTGACGGAGCAAATATGCTAAAACTTGATGAGCTTAAAAAATGCATCAAAGATATATTTGCCATTCAAGATGCTTTAAGCGGGTAAAAGGACATTTATGAAGATAAGAAATGTTTTATTGAATGGTGACAATACAGATAAAAAAAGAGAGGAGATAAAAGCATACTTTTTGCAGGTTTATGAAACTTATGAAAAGCTTTTTAAAATGTTAAAAAGTGATGAAGTTTTTTATAAAAAAGCCAATCCTCTTAGACATCCTTTGATATTTTATTACGGACACACCGCGACTTTTTTTATCAATAAACTAATCCTTGCCAAAATCATAAAAAGAAGAATAAATCCTACTTTCGAGTCTATATTTGCCATAGGTGTTGATGAAATGAGTTGGGATGATTTGGATGAAAATAACTATGATTGGCCAAGAGTCGATGAGGTAAGAAGATATAGAGATGAAGTAAAAGCTTTGATGATTGACCTTATAGAAACACTGCCTTTAAAACTGCCGATTGACCGGGAGTCACCTTTTTGGGCAATTCTCATGGGGATAGAGCATGAAAATATCCACATAGAAACTTCTTCGGTACTTATGAGAGAATTACCTATAGATGATGTTATACCTTTAAGTGAATTTGATATATGCAAAGATAGCTCAGCCGCCCCCAAAAATGAACTGCTTGAAGTCCCGGGAGCAAAAGTGGTAATGGGTAAAAGTTTTGACACTCTTGACTACTATGGGTGGGACAATGAATATGGTCACAAAGAGGAGATAGTCAAAGAGTTTAAAGCTTCAAAGTATTTGGTAAGCAATGGCGAATTTTTGGAGTTTGTAAAAGAGGGCGGTTATGAAAAAAAAGAGTATTGGAGCGATGAAGGTCAAAAGTGGCTTGAGTTTAAAAAATCAAAATACCCTGCATTTTGGGTAAAAGAGGGTGAACATTACAGATATCGCACCATCGCAAAAGTGATAGATATGCCATGGAATTGGCCGGTGGATGTCAACTATCTTGAAGCTGAAGCATTTTGCAATTATCTATCCGAAAAAACTTCCAAACCTGTAAGATTGCCAAGCGAAGAGGAATACTACAGGCTTTATGAGCATGCAAAAGTCCCTGATATTTCAAAGTGGGGTGAAAAAGCCCCGGCAAATATCAATCTGGAATATTTTGCATCAAGCTCTCCGGTTGATATGTTTGAGTTTAACGGCTTTTATGATATCATAGGCAATGTCTGGCAGTGGACTTGCACTCCTATAAACGGATATAACGGCTTTAAAGTACACCCTT
>JALVWW010000107.1 GCA_027023175.1 Campylobacterales bacterium | reverse complement strand
TATAATGCTTCAAATAGTGTATAATCATATTTTAAAGGGTACCTCTAATAATAGGTAATACTCACAATGGACTTTGCAGATATAAGATTGTGCAAGAGATTTATGAGTCTTTTGGCATTGCTAAGATAATTAAATATCTTGTGCAAGATTGCGTCTGCAAAGTCCACCCTTTGGGCATTATCAGCTTTTATATATACTTCGTTACATCTTTTCAACTTAGCTACGGCTAAGCCTTCAAAGATGTGCCTTGTCTATACAAAAGCTGAAGATGTTGTGGGTATCACCTATTGTTAGAGATACCCTAAAATTATTTGGAGTATTCATGATACAGGTTTTGGCTTTACTCTTTGCAATATATATAGTATTTGTTATTTATTTAGAGTATTTGGTTTTAAAAAATTACAAAAAACTGTGCGATAAACAACAAAGCGGTATAAGAATGTTTTTGATGGGTTACAGAAAAAAGATAAACTGCCTGATGGAGTTAAATGGAAATCACCCTGAAGTTGAAAAGATTTTGGCAATTGACAGAATCATAAAAAAAGTATCTGTTTTGATACTTTTTTTAGTGGTTGTCCTAATTATTGCAAAAAAAGTATAATCTAATCTTTTTTGTCATACAAATATGCGGCAATTCCTTGCAAAGTCTCCTTGTCTATACCGAGCTCGGGCATCAAAGAGTAGTGTTTGATAGCTTCAGGAAAAAGAGAATTTTTTTTATTTGGTTTGTAAACCCAGTTTGAAAGAGCTTTTACAAACTCTTTTTTTGTAGGATATTTCTCTTTATATTTTTTTATTACATTTTGTATCAATGGGGCAGAGGAGGTGTCTTTTATAGTATGACAAGAGCCGCAGTTGCCGTCAAAAATAGTTTCATAAATATCTGTTGCAAAAGCTAAAGAGCAAAATGAGAAAAAGATTAGAACCGCTTTTCCCATTTTGTCCCTTCCGGTGTATCCATTATCATTATATCAAGTCCTTCAAGCTCATCTCTTATCTCATCAGCCTTTTTATAATCTTTACTCTTCTTTGCCTCATCTCTTTTTGATATAAGAGCTTCAATCTTCTTTTTCTCCTCTTGGCTAACTCCAAGCTGAAAATATTCAAAACTCTCTTTCTCTCCGATACCTAACACTTTTGAGATAAGTTCAATATTGGCTAAAATCTCCTTTTTTAGAGCTTTATCTTTTGGATTTACATCAAGTTTCTCATTTGCCAAATTTATCATCTCATCTATCACACTTAAAGCTTTTGAGATATTCAGGTCATCACTAAGAGCCAAAAGAAGTTCATCTCTAAACTTTTTGTTATATTTTGAACTTCCTGTCGGATATATTCTTCTTTTTAGTCTGTAGAGTTTGTCAAGTCTTTTTTTGGAGTTTAAAAGGTCCTCTTCGTTGAAGTTGAAATTTTGTCTGTAATGAGTTGAGAGCAGATAAAACCTCAGTATCTCTCCGTCGTAAACTTTTAGAGCATCTTTTATAAAAAAGCTATTACCTAAAGATTTGCTCATCTTTTCGCCGTTTATATTGACAAAACTGTTGTGCATCCAGTATTTTGCAAGGGTTTGGTGTGAAGCACATCTTGTCTGAGCTGCTTCATTTTCATGGTGAGGAAAAAGTAGATCCACTCCTCCTCCGTGAATATCTATCTGGTAGCGACCCTCATTTGCCAAATGCTTTTGTATCATAGCGGAACACTCTATGTGCCAACCGGGTCGCCCTTTGCCAAAAGGTGCTTCGTAGCTTGGTTCATTCTCTTTAGAATATTTCCATAGTGCAAAATCTTTTTGGTCCTTTTTGCCGAGGTGACATTCAACCCTGTTTTGAAGATTTTTATCTTCATATCTGCCACTGAGTGATAGGTAAGAGCTATCTTTGGAAGTATCAAAATATATACCGTCTTCAAGTTTGTATGCACAACTGCTTTTTAACAAAGTTTCGGTCATTTTTATGATCTCATCAATGGTATCGGTAGCTTTTGGTTCTATATCAGCATCCAATACCTTCAAAGAGTGCATATCATCTTTGTATCTTTGTATGTAGCGTGTAGTTACCTCTTCAAGGCTTTTGCTACTCTGTCTCATTTTATTGATAATTTTATCATCAATATCGGTAAAATTTTTTACAAAAGTCACTTTGTAGCCCAGTTCAATCAATACTCTTCTTAAAAGATCAAAAACTATGGAGCTTCTAGCATGTCCCAAATGTGCATCATCATAAACTGTGGGACCACATACATACACAGATGCTTGCCCCTTTTTTATAGGCTCAAACTTAACCTTTTTTTTCAAGTGAGAATCATATATAAACATCAATAAATTCCTTAAAATAGAGCAAAACCATTACCTCAAAAATGATAGCAATGATAAGATATACCATTTTTTTGTCCGCAATTATATCTAAAAAATTCTTTACTCCAAACTCTTTAACGGTAAGAAAAAAAAGTATAAATCCAGAAAGCGAACCCGCCAGTGCCAAACCGGCTGCCTGTAGCGGTACAATCAGTGCCAAAGAGAGTATAATGTTGGCTCCAAGTGAAATGGTTGCAATCTTGGCGGCTGTTTTTTGTTTATGAAGCGAATAGAGCCATAAAGAAAATATCTTTGTCAGTCCATAAGGCAAAAGGCCAAACATATACATGCTTAAAACTACTGAACTGTGGGCTGTATCATTTGCACTGAATGCTCCTCTTTGAAAAAGAAGCCAAATGATCTCTTTTGATAGCAGTATGCCCCCAACAGTAGAAAAACTAAGCAGATATGCCAAAAACCAAAAGCTTTTTTTGATGATGAGATTTGCATTGCTTGTATCATCTTTTTTCAAATATCTGGCAATCTTTGGAAAAATGGCAACCGAGGTTGCTATGGCAAAAAGTGCGAGTGGAAGTTGAAATATCCTGTTTGCATAGTAGAGATAGCTGACAGCACCGCTAAATAAAAAAGTAGCTAAAAAAGTATCGATAAATGCCGAAATCTGAGCTGTAGAATTGCCTAAAACGCCGTGAAAAAAAAGTTTATAAAATTTGTTCAGTTCATTTGGGGTATATTTTTTTCTTTTTATCGCTTCGATACCGTAAACAAATATCTTTGCCAAGCCCATTCTTTTAATGG
>JALVWW010000106.1 GCA_027023175.1 Campylobacterales bacterium | reverse complement strand
AAACTTTTTTGCTGAAGTTGTAGAAGATTGGGGACATCTATACTTTTTTTTACTTTTGAAAAATCAACTCTTAGTCGATTTCCGGATTTTATGTTGTTTGACATGAATTCTACCTCATAGTAGTATTTTTTTATTGCTGCAGCAATAAAATAGAAGAAGTTGTTTTGATAAATCTATCAAAACATTTAACACCATTATTACGGTTTATACTAAAATTTGATACGGGAAAAAATCCCGTATCAAACTGTTTACTTGATTTCAGCAGTTGCGCCGGCTTCTTCAAGTTGTTTTTTAATCTCTTCAGCCTCATCTTTTGAGATTCCCTCTTTAAGAGTTGTAGGAACCTCTTCAACAGCAGCTTTTGCCTCTTTTAGGCCTAGACCTGTGATAGCTCTAACAGCTTTGATAACATTTATTTTCTTATCACCTGCTGCAGTCAATACTACATCAAATTCTGTTTTCTCTTCAGCAGCAGCAGCTTCACCGCCTGCTGCACCACCTGCAACTACAGTTGGTTGAGCAGAAACGCCAAACTTTTCTTCAAACTCTTTTACAAGCTCAGAAAGCTCTAATACACTAAGATTTGAGATATACTCTAATACATCTTCTTTAGTAATTGCCATTTTTCATCCTTTATTTTCTTTATTGTTCTGTTTTACTGCTTATGCAGCTTCTTCTTCTAGCTTTGCGCGTAAATTGTCAAGTCCGGTAACGAAGTTTCTTGCAGGTGCTGTCCAAACAGATAGCAACATACCAAGCAACTCATCGCGTCCAGGCAATTTAGCCATAGCATTAATTGTAGCGACATCTGCAACTTTACCTTCAAGATAACCGGTTTTTATGACGAACTTGTCTTTGTTGGCACTTGCAAATTTATCAGCAACTTTACATGCTGAAATTTGATCGTCAGACCAAATTGCAAGATTGTTTTCAACAACATCAATTTTGTCCATACCGGCTTTTTCAGCAGCCAATGTTACAAAGCTGTTTTTAACAACTCTGACTTTTGTATCATTTTCATCGGCATACTGTCTCAAAGCTTCAAGCTGTTTATGAGTTATACCGGTAAATCCACAGATAACAACTGCGCCGGCACTTTTGAACTCATTTGCCAGATTGTCAATAATCTCAGCTTTTTGACTTCTTGTTAGCATTTATTCTCCTTTCAAAACATCGAACTTCGGCGGGATTTACAGGGATAAGGAGTATCCCAACCTGCTGTCTTCAGTTTTAAGATTAATTATTATTTTATATCCATTAGCTCTAGTACATCCAAATGTACTGAAGGGCTCATTGTCAAAGACAAAGCTGCATTTTTTATATATCTTCCTTTGGAAGATGCAGGTTTGTGTTTGTTTATAGCTCTTATAAAAGTAGTAAGGTTATCGTTTAGCTGCTCTTTTGTAAAGCTTGCTTTACCTATTCCGGCATGAATATTTCCTTGTTTGTCAACTCTGAAGTTAACCTGTCCGCCTTTTGCATTTTTTACTGCCTGGGCTACATCCATAGTTACTGTTCCGGTTTTAGGATTTGGCATCAAGCCTTTTGGCCCCAATGTTCTACCAACTTTACCAACCAATCCCATCATATTAGGAGTTGCAATCAATACATCAAAATCAATTTTACCTGCTTGTATATCCTCTATTAACTCTTCAGCGCCAACCAAATCAGCTCCAGCCTCTTTTGCTTCGTCAGCCTTTGCATCTTTTGCAACAACTGCAACTCTTACCTTTTTACCGGTACCTGCAGGAAGTACTACTGAGCCTCTTACCATTTGGTCAGCGTGTCTAGGATCTACATTAAGCTTTAATGCAACCTCTACTGTTTCGTCAAATTTGGCAGAAGCCAGGTTTTTAACAACTTCTACTGCTTCATCTTTTTGATAAGTTGAATTTTTATCAAATTTCTTATTTAATTCTTGAAATCTTTTTGAAATTTTCTTTGCCATCTATTTTTCTCCGCATTTTTTTTGCTTCCACATTAACCCATGTGGTTGGGGTTTTTTAATCTACTATCTCTATGCCCATACTTCTAGCACTGCCTTCAATAATTTTTGAAGCTGCAGCTATATCTTTTGTGTTCAAGTCTGCTATTTTCTTAGCAACTATCTCTTCTACTTGGGCACGAGTAAGTTTTCCTACTTTATTCTTTAAAGGGTTGTCACTTCCCTTTTTAATATTTGCCGCTTTCTTGATAAGATCAGAAGCCGGCGGCTGTTTTGTAATAAAAGTAAAACTTCTATCTGCATAAACAGTTATAACAACAGGAATTTTAAATCCCATCATATCTTTTGTTTTTTCATTAAAAGCCTTGCAGAACTCCATAATGTTAACACCTTGTTGACCAAGAGCAGGTCCTACAGGAGGTGAAGGATTTGCTTTGCCAGCTTCTATTTGAAGCTTAATTTCGCCAGTAACTTTTTTAGCCATTTCTTTCCTTTGCTATGGTTTTATAATATCTTCTTTGTTATTCACCTTGCGGTGAATAAACTTTCTTTCTAACACTTTACAGTGATTAAAATCTTTTCACCTTATGGTGAAGCAATATCTTCATTCACCTTGAAGTGAATTAATATCCTCATTCACCCTGAGGTGAATTAACCGAAAATCTACCTCGCTTTGCTCGCTACGATTTTCTTTAAGGGCTCAATGCTATTTGGATTTCACCACTAAAATCCTTGATTTTAGGACTCAACCACTAAATAGCATAGTAAAACCTATAAAACGATAAGCAGTTATCGTTTTATTACGGTTTTACACAATCTTTTCGACTTGTGAATATAGTATCTCCACAGGTGTACTTCTTCCAAAAATTGAAACATTTAATTTCAATTTTCCATGCTCCATATCATACTCTTCTACAACTCCTATAAAGTTTGCAAAAGGTCCTTCTATGATTCTTACATTTTCGCCTTCATCAAATGAAACTTTTGGTCTAGGCTCACCTTTTTTCTTGGCTTTTTCCAAAATAAGTTCTATATCTTTATCACTTAAAGGTGTCGGTTTTTTTGACTCCCCGATAAATCTGCTGACTCTTGGCAATGATTGTATTTTTTGCCAAAAATTAGTATCAAGATCAATTTGAGCAAAAACATATCCTGAATATAAACTTCTCTCACTAATCTTTTTTTTACCGTTTTTTATCTCTATAACATCTTCAGTAGGAACAACAACTTCGCCCAGTTTATCTTCGATACCGTATTGAACGGCTAAATTTTTTATTGCTTCTTTTACACTTTGTTCACTACCGGCATAGGTTTGTATTGCATACCATTTCAATGACATATTTAACCTTTACCTATGCGATATTTGAGAGTGTAAATGACATAATCAAATCAATCAGAGCCAAGAAAATAGCAACGACTGTTACAACAACTACTACTGAAACAAAAGCATTTCTAACCTGTTCTTTGGTAGGAAATATTACTTTTGTCAATTCAGCTCTTGAATGTTTTATATAACTTAACAACTTATCCATATATATAATCCTTTGGTGGCAGGGCAGGAGGGACTCGAACCCCCAGCCATCGGATTTGGAATCCGGCGCTCTACCAATTGGAGCTACTGCCCTATTTTAATAGGTTTTAAACTATGACTTTAACTTAACCTCTTTATGAAGTGTATGTTTTTTTAGTCTTGGACTATATTTTCTTACTTCAAATTTTTCAGAATGAGTTTTACTATTTTTTGTAGTAGTGTAATTGATGTCACCACTTTCAGTACATTTTAAACCGATTTTAACTCTCATTTAATATCCTTCTGTAAATGTAAACGGGGCAAAAGCCCCGTTAAAATATAATTTATTCTACTATTTTTGAAACAACACCGGCACCAACAGTTCTACCACCTTCTCTGATAGCAAATCTAGTACCTTCTTCCATAGCTATTGGAGCAATCAATTCAACAGAAATCTTAACATTATCTCCAGGCATAACCATCTCAGTACCTTCTGGCAATGTAATAGAACCTGTAACATCGGTTGTTCTTACATAGAATTGTGGTCTATAGTTGTTAAAGAAAGGAGTGTGTCTTCCACCCTCTTCTTTAGTCAAGATATAAACTTCAGCTTCAAACTTAGTGTGAGGAGTGATTGAGCCAGGCTTACAAAGAACCATACCTCTTTCAACTTCTTCTTTTTTGGTTCCTCTTAAAAGTACACCGCAGTTATCGCCGGCAACACCTTGGTCTAGTTCTTTTCTAAACATTTCAACACCGGTTACAACTGTTTTTTGAGTTGGTTTGATACCTACGATTTCGATTTCATCTCCAACTTTTACAATACCTCTTTCGATTCTACCTGTTACAACTGTTCCTCTTCCTGAGATTGAGAAAACATCTTCAACAGGCATCAAGAAATCTTTATCAGTATCTCTTTCAGGAGTTGGGATATACTCATCTACTTGGTCCATAAGCTCGATTATTTTCTCACTCCATTCACCAAGTTGACCTGCTTTTACTTCTTCAAGAGCTTTTAGAGCTGAACCTGCAACGATTGGTGTATCATCTCCAGGGAATTGATACTCGTCAAGCAACTCTCTTATCTCCATTTCAACCAGTTCAAGCAATTCTTCATCATCAACCATATCAGCTTTGTTCATAAAAACAACAATGTATGGAACACCAACTTGTCTAGAAAGCAGTATGTGCTCTCTAGTTTGTGGCATAGGACCATCAGCTGCACTAACAACTAGAATAGCACCATCCATTTGAGCCGCACCTGTAATCATATTTTTAACATAGTCGGCGTGTCCAGGACAGTCAACGTGTGCATAGTGTCTCTTGTCTGTTTCATACTCGATGTGAGAAGTAGCTATTGTAATACCTCTTTCTCTCTCTTCAGGAGCATTGTCTATCTGATCAAAATCTTTCTTTTCAGCAAGACCTTTTTCTGCTAGAACTGCTGAAATTGCAGCTGTTAAAGTAGTTTTACCATGATCGACGTGACCGATAGTACCTATGTTTACGTGGGGTTTACTTCTTTCGTATTTCTCTTTTGCCATCTTTTCCTCCGTGGGTAATTTTTGTTTTTACTTACATCTTGGCATAGTATGCAAGTTAAAAGCTTCGGCCGAAACTTTAATATTTTAAACTGGAGCTCATAGAGGGACTTGAACCCTCGACCTCTTCCTTACCAAGGAAGTGCTCTACCTCTGAGCCATATGAGCAAACTCTCATATAACCGCAAAACCAAATAAAAGTGTCAAATACAGGGACTTATAAAAGTTGTAGAGAATTTTGATGATACTTGCACAAAATCAGTTCTTCTTACAACAGCTCCCAGTTTTGATATGGAGCGGGAAACCGGGCTCGAACCGGCGACCCTCAGCTTGGAAGGCTGATGCTCTAGCCAACTGAGCTACTCCCGCTTATAGTAATGGTGGTGAGAGGAGGATTCGAACCTCCGAAGGTGAAAACCAGCAGATTTACAGTCTGCCCTCGTTGGCCGCTTGAGTATCTCACCCTAATGCCATTTTACTATTTATATCTGGTCAAACACTGTCTCAAATTTTTAAGAAAAAGTGGAGCTGGCAAAGGGACTTGAACCCCCGACCGCCTGATTACAAATCAGGTGCTCTACCAACTGAGCTACGCCAGCACCTCTTAAAAATGAGGTGAAATTATACTTTAAATTTCGAATAATGTCAATACAAATTATGCAATATTGGAAAATATTTTGATATAATTGTGTAAAAACAGGATATTTTATGAAAATACTTTTTTCACCAAGTGAGTCAAAGTCTTTGGAAAATTCATGTAAGAGTATAAAACTTGACACTTTTTTATTTGATAACTTAACAAACAAAAGAGAGTATGCCCTAAAACAGTATCAAAATTTTATAGATAATGCTACAAAAGATAAATTGAAAAAACTTTTCGGGATAAAAAATGAAAAACTGCTTGAAACTCTCGATGGTATAAATGTTTTTACCGACCATACCCAAAAAGCGGTACTAAGATATAACGGTGTAGGGTATGAATACCTTTCTTACAGCAGCTTAAGCCAAAAGGAGCAATATTTTTTAGATAACAATATGATAATATTTTCCAATCTTTTCGGGCCAATTCTTGCAAAAAATTGCATACCTTATTATAAACTAAAACAGGGAGAGAAAATTGGAACCTTTTCATTTGAAAACTTTTATAAAAAAGAGTTTTCCTCCTCTTTGGATAAATACCTTGAAAATGAACTTGTTATAGACTTAAGAGCAGCTTTTTATGAAAAATTTTATCTGCCCGATATAAAATACTATACTTTTAAATTTTTAAAAAACTCCAAAGTTGTCAGCCACTGGGCAAAAGCATATCGTGGTAAAATAGCAAGGGAGTTGGCAATTTATCAGCCGCAAGATGAAAAAGAGTTGATGGATATCGAGTTTCAAAATCTTAAAATTAAAGAGATAAAAGAGATAAAAAACAAAAAAGAGTTGATTTTTGAAATTGAGTAACATTTTTAAAGATATTTTACCAAAAAGTGATAAAGAGATATTTGATACCATATTGCAAAATAAAAATTTTAAGATAGAAAGAATTGTCTCCTACGGTCAAACTTCACCTGCCGGTTTTTGGTACGACCAAGAAGAGAATGAGTTTGTATTACTCTTGGACGGGGAGGCAAAGATAGAATTTGAAGATGGAAATATTACTTTAAATAAGGGGGATTATCTTTTGATACCAAAACATAAAAAACACAGAGTAAGCTATACTCTGCCAAACAAATCTACTGTTTGGCTGGCAATATTTTTTACAGGAGAAGAAAATGGATAAAAGTTTTAAAGAAGCGATAGATTTTAGACATGCATGTAAACTCTTTGATGAAACAAAAAAGATAAACGATGAGGATATGCTCTTCATTCTTGAAGCCGGTAGAAATTCTCCTTCGTCATTCGGTCAGGAAGGATGGAAGTTTTTGGTTATTACAAATGATGAACTTAAAAAGAAGATAAGGCCACACTGCTGGAATCAACCCCAGATAACAACCTGCTCTCATCTTGTTGTTATCCTCGCAGCCATAGAAAATCTAAAACCTCAAAGCGGTGTGCCTGCTAAAAGATTTCAAAGAAGAGACTTGCCCCAAGTTAAAATAGAAAAGTATATAGAAGTTTATAAAAATCATTTGGAAAAAACAGGTATCTTAAAAAATGATGAAACACTTTATGCTTGGAGTTCAAAACAGTGCTATATAGCCGCAACAAATATGATGACTGCCGCTGCCGTAAAAGGCATAGACTCTTGTCCTATAGAAGGAATGGATAAACATAGTGTTAAAAGGGTTTTAAGTCTTGATACCAAAGAGTTTCAAGTGGCACTTGTTTTACCTTTTGGCTACCGGGTCAATCCCCAACCAAAAAGAATAAGACTCAAGCCGAATGAAGTTTATGAGTTTATAAAATGACAGGAAGATAAGGTGGTAAGATGGCAAGGAGGCAGAATAGCTAAATCCTTAGCTCTTAGCCTAAGCATTCTTTATAAAAGATTACAGTAAAATACCCCAATTTTATCTACAAGGATCGTTCATATGAGAGGATACAAAGTCTTTTCGGGTACTGCCAATGAAGAGTTTGCAAAAAAAGTTGCCAAGCATTTGACTCTACCGCTTTCAGATGCCACTATCAGAAGATTTAGTGACGGAGAGATAGGTGTGCAGATAAGCGAAAGTGTTAGAGGCAAAGATGTATTTATCGTTCAACCCACCTGTGCACCGGCCAATGATACTCTTATGGAGATACTTATCATGACTGATGCCCTTAGAAGAAGTTCAGCCAACTCCATAACTGCTATCATGCCTTACTTCGGATATGCAAGACAAGACAGAAAAGCAGCCCCCAGGGTTCCCATAACTGCCAAACTGGTTGCCAATCTTTTGCAAACTGCCGGAATAGACAGAGTTGTTACTATAGACTTGCATGCGGGTCAGATTCAGGGATTTTTTGACATACCTGTTGACAATCTATATGGCAATATTATATTTTTAGACTATGTAAAGAGAAAAAATCTTAAAAATCCTGTTATTGCAAGTCCCGATATAGGCGGAGTAGCAAGAGCAAGAGCATTTGCCAAAAAATTAAATGTGGATATGGTTATAGTTGACAAAAGAAGAGAAAAGGCAAATGAGTGTGAAGTAATGAATATCATAGGTGATGTAGAGGGAAAAGATGTCATACTTGTTGATGATATGATAGATACTGCCGGCACCATTACAAAAGCTGCAACAGTTTTAAAAGGAAAAGGTGCTACCAGTGTAATGGCATGCTGTACTCATGCAGTACTCAGTGGTCCGGCTTATGAAAGGCTAGATCTAAGTGATCTTGATGAACTTATAGTCTCGGATACCATACCTTTAACCGCACAAAGCGACAAGATAACAGTCTTGAGTGTGGCTCCGTTGTTTGCGGAAGTTATAAGAAGAGTATATCATAACGAAAGTGTAAACGGGTTGTTTGTTTAATGCAGCAAAATATTAGAAACTTTTCCATCATAGCTCATATAGACCACGGTAAAAGCACACTTGCGGATAGACTCATAAGTGAATGTGGGGCCATAAGCGATAGGGAGATGAGCTCACAAGTAATGGATACCATGGATATAGAAAAAGAGAGAGGTATCACCATAAAAGCTCAATCGGTCAGGCTAAATTATGAAGAAAAAGGAAAAAAATATATCCTAAATCTCATAGATACTCCCGGTCATGTTGACTTTTCTTATGAAGTTAGTAGATCTCTAGGCTCTTGTGAAGGAGCTTTGTTAGTTGTAGATGCATCTCAAGGAGTAGAGGCTCAAACTATAGCTAATGTTTATGTCGCACTTGAGCATGACCTTGAAATCATACCTGTCATAAATAAGATAGATTTACCCGCAGCTGACCCAAAGAGAGTAAAAGAGGAGATAGAGCACACCATAGGACTTGACTGCTCCGAAGCTTTGGAAGTCAGTGCAAAAAGCGGTATCGGCATAAAAGAGTTGCTTCACACCATAGTAGAAAAAGTTCCGCCTCCAGAGGGTGATGAAAAGGCACCGTTAAAAGCTTTGATATATGACAGTTGGTTTGATAATTACCTTGGCGCTTTGGCTCTTGTTAGAGTATTCGACGGAGAGATAAGAAAGGGTGAAGAGGTGCTTATTATGAGTACCGGAAAAAAACATGAAGTTTTAGGACTCAAATATCCCCATCCTCTAAAACAGGTAGATACAAAAAGTATAAAAACAGGTGAGATAGGTATAGTAATACTTGGTCTTAAGAATGTAGGAGATGTAAAAGTCGGTGATACCATAACAGATGCTAAACATCCTACCGCTAAGGCTATTCAAGGCTTTCAAGAAGCAAAGGCTTTTGTATTTGCAGGAATTTACCCGATAGAAACAGATAAATTTGAAGATCTTAGAGACGCACTTGACAAATTGCAGTTAAATGATTCCAGTATCTCATATGAGCCTGAAACTTCTGCTGCTTTGGGGTTTGGTTTTAGAGTCGGATTTTTGGGTCTTTTACATATGGAAGTGGTAAAAGAGAGACTTGAAAGGGAGTTTGGCATAGACCTCATAGCAACTGCTCCTACTGTTATATACAGAGTTGAAAAAACTGACGGTACTACCATAGAAATACAAAACCCAAGTGAACTTCCGCCTGTAAACGAAATAGAAAAGATTTATGAGCCTTATGTAAAAGCTACCATAGTAACTCCCAATGAATTTTTGGGCAACATAATAACTCTTTTAAACAATAAAAGAGGAATCCAAAAAAATATGGACTATATAACAACAGACAGAGTACTCTTGGAGTATTTGCTTCCGATGAATGAGATAGTGATGGATTTTTATGACAAACTCAAATCAAGCACAAAAGGGTATGCAAGCTTTGACTATGAACCAATCGGTTATAAAGAGGGAGATTTGGTAAAACTTGATGTAAGAGTGGCAGGTGAAGTAGTAGATGCCCTCTCTATTATAGTTCCCAAAGATAAAGCTGGGAGTAAAGGAAGAGAGCTTGTAAAGACTATGAAAGAGTTAGTTCCAAGACAACTTTTTGAAGTTGCCATACAAGCCAGTATCGGCAATAAAATAATAGCTAGAGAAACAGTAAAATCTATGGGCAAAAATGTAACCGCAAAATGTTACGGTGGAGATATAACAAGAAAAAGAAAACTGCTTGAAAAACAAAAAGCTGGTAAAAAAAGAATGAAAGCCATAGGCAAAGTTCAACTTCCACAGGAGGCATTTTTAAGTGTTTTAAAAATTGACTGACTTACAAATAAGGAGATATTATGAAAAAATTGAGTTTGATACTAACAATGATAGGAATATTTTTCTTTTCCGGATGCTCTTACAAAAATAGCTCTATTACAGTTGAACCATACAAAGTAAGCTTTTTAAGTTTTAAAAACACTCACAAAAATGTATATCTAAATTCCTTTAAAGACGAAAGAGTCAATAAAAAGATAGTTGCAGTCGTTACAAACAGCAATGGCGACAACCTTGGATATACCACAACGGATGTAAATTTTGCAGCATGGTATAAAAATGCTCTAAAAAAAGCTTTAAATGCAAACGGTTTTATCGTAACCGACAATCCAAACAGTGCCGATATGCAAATAAACCTTACACTCAATGAATTGCTTGTAACATTTAACAAAAGCGAACTTATAAAAGAAAATCTAACAGGGAGCATATCATTACAACTTGTGATAAAAAAAGCCAATGAAACCATAACAAAAACTATCTCAGAAAATATTAGCAAATACAACGGTTTAACCGTAAGTAAAGAGACTTTTAAAAAACAGGTGCAGACTCTTTTGAATGATAGTGTAAAATTGATAATAAAAAATTTAACCAATATATAAATGTACTGCCTGGTATGCGGTAAACTCTCTTTTTATCATATATGCAAAAGATGTAAGGCGGAGTTTTTAAAACCCTCTTTATACAAAAGAGTGGTTGAAAAAGAGTTTGAAGTATATAGCTTTTACAGATACAGCACAATTAAAGACCTCATTCTAACAAAACATAAATTTATAGGGTATTTTATATACAGTATCTTAGCTCAAGAGAGTTTCAAAAAGTTTGCCAAAGAGTTTAAGTTTACCAATCAACTTTACTCTTTTGCCTGTGACGACCATGTAAAAAATGGATATTCACATACTGCCATACTCAATAAATATCTGAAATCACCATACATAACACCTGTTCACTCGGTTTTAAGAGCTCAAACAGAAGTAAACTATTCCGGCAAATCCCTGCAGTTCAGACAAAACAATCCAAGAAATTTTATATACAAATACCGTTCAAATATTGATGCTATCATAATTGATGATATCATAACAACAGGCTCTACCATAAAAGAAGCCAAAAAAATATTGGAAGAAAACGGAGTCAATGTTTTATTTGCACTAACCCTAACAGACGCAAGAGAGTAATTTATCTCATATCTAGGCATATCTAGGGGTCAGGTGATAGTAATAGTACTTTAAGCAAACTCATTGTAAACTAATTTGGCATATAACTAAAAAGTAAAAGAAAGGATGGTCAATGCCAAGAAGACCAAGGGTTGATATACCGGGGTTTTACCATATCGTAAACAGAGGTGTAGAACAAAGAGTAGTATTTTACGAAAAAGAGGATTTTAAAAAATTTGAAGGACTGTTATGTGGCTATGCAAAAAGTTTTGATATAACTATACACAGTTTTTCTCTTATGAACAACCATTATCATCTATTGCTAGAAACCAAAAATGAAGAGTTGTCAAAGTTTATGAGACAGGTAAATATGAATTATGCAATATACTTCAACAAAAAGTATAAAAGGTCAGGTCACTTATGGCAGGGAAGATATAAGTCGTGGTATATAACTGATGAAGCGTATCTTTACTCATTGATACTCTATATCGAACAAAATCCTCTAAAGGCAAAAATTATAGACAATATAGGAGAATACCCCTATCAAAGTGCCTACTATATTTTAAATGACTTGAAGTTGCCTATCTGCTTGAAAAACTCCTGGATAGTGCAAAACTTTTCCAGAAAGAGTGATATAAAAAAATTTTTAAACTCACCGATAGACAAAGATGTACTAAAAGAGCTAAAAAGTGCATCTATGTTAGTGGAAGCGGCGCAAAAAAATAATACACCAGATATAGAGAAATTACAAAAACTTTTCTCAAATATTAAAGACAAAAAAGATAGAAACAAAAAAATAACCCAGGCATACAAAAATGGCTATTCACAACATATGATAGCAAGAACACTGGGTCTCGCCCAACCCACAGTAAGTGCCATTGTAAAAAGAAACAATACTATCACTATCACCTGACCCCTGAAATCTCTATCACCTGACCCCTGAAATCTCTGAAATCTGAAATATTATTGGAGTTTAATAAATATTTTTATAAAATTGAAAAATTGAATTTTTAGGAGTATAAATGTTTTCAAATGCTATCAAAATTTTTTTGATGTTAATATTAGCTGTCTTATCATATGCTCAAGAAAAAAACTCGTCATATAAAGTTACAGCAAAAGTAGTCACAAAGATAAAATTATCTAACAAACCCTCAAAACATAGTATATCAAGGTACCCATTTGGTGTTTTTGGACGTATAATAATGGATAAAGAAGGAAATATTTTGGGGCTTAATGACCACAATAGAGAAAAAACACTATGGGTAAATGGCGATACAACATCAGAAGCCTATAGAATCATCCAGCCTATTGCAAATAAAAATTTCTTTTTTATTTTTGATACAAGTGGCGGTTATAGTGAAAAAGCAGGTTTTTACAATTTTGACACGAAAACTTACAAAAGATTTCCGGGAATATTTTCCGGTCTAAAGGATATAGATGGAGATGGATTGCCTGAGATTTGTACTCTTGAAGAGGTAAGTGACGGAAAATATAAAGGTACTTGCTATACCATCAT
>JALVWW010000105.1 GCA_027023175.1 Campylobacterales bacterium | reverse complement strand
CTTGTAATCAAGAGTTTTAAAAGCTTTTTTATAACTGTAGCCTTTATCGTTTGGGTCAATTTTTTCACTATTTTGTTCTAGTATCTTTAAATTTAATTTGTTTGGCCACCATTTTCCAAGCATATCACCGCCAACGACAGTGTGCTTGAATGACTCTTGGCATGTATCTGTTTTTTTCATAATATATCCTTTATCGTATCACAGCTTTTATATCCTGGACAAATTCACTTATATCCTCATGAAGTGCCGCCAAATCCTCTTCATGCTCTACTTCATCAGCCAATATTTGACTTACGATATCATATGTAACGATATCCTTGCCTCGTGTTATATCTACTATCTCAGAATATGTTTTGATAGCACACTGCTCACCTTTTATGGCATCTTCCAAGATTGCCACTACATCGAAGTTTTTTGGCTCTTCGTAGCCACAGTTTGTATGCACAAACCACTCTTTTGGGTTAAGCAGAGGCGTTCCTCCAAGCTGTAAAATCCTCTGAGCTACCATGTCAGCATGTCTGAGCTCATCTGCAGCATGTTGGTTTAGCTCTGCGATAGCCGCATCTTTCATAATACCTTTTACTACTTTTTCTTCTATATAGTACTGATAATACGCCAGCCACTCATCCGCATAAGCTTTGTTCAATAAATTTATAACTTCACCTACTTCTATGCCTTTTATGATAGAATTTCCTACTCTTGCCATATTATCTCCTTAATAACTGACCTTACGCACCTTATACCATTCTTGATGAACATTAAAGCATTTCATTGCGAGGCAAAAAGTTGAAGAGCTACTGTTTAGTAACTTGAAACTTTTTAACGAAGTCAAGGGAATGCTTTAATGTTCACCCGAAGGGCAAACAAATAAGGCATTATCTGACTTCGTTAGATTTTCTCATCTTAGCTTTGGCTAGGATTTCAAAAACCTGCCTTGCATCTAATACCTTCTTTGCTTGTCAAGAGTGGTATAAGGTGCGTAAGGTCAGTTAAAAAAATTTTTCTTTTGATAATTATTGCTTAATATTACTTAGAGAAAAGTTAAATTTTTGGAAAATAATTATTATTTATAATATTTTGGTAAGTTAGTAGTGAAATTTAGTGTGTAAATTAAATATTTGGGCATCTGCTATCTAAATTTTGAAATAAATGTAAGAATCAGAGTAAAAAGTATGCTTAACAAAATTGATGATGTTATCGGAAAATAAAACTTGAAATTTCCTTTGTCTATATAGATATCTCCCGGAAGCCTAAAGAGTGGAAAACCTTTAAATAGGTATAAAATCACCCCTATGACAATAAAAACTATCCCAATGCTCAGAAATATTTTATACATCAGTCATCTCTTTTTATACTTTTTAAATAGTATGCCAATCCAAAAAGTAAAAATGTAACACCAAAGAGCAAAAATACAGCATAAAGTATCTTCTCAGGTCCGATAATGGCGAACTTAAATACTAGCATCAAAGCTTCTATGGAGAGTGCAATAATGATAGAGCCTAAAAATCTTATCATAGTTTTATGGATATCATCTATATGGGTTTTTACATTTTTACCCAAAACCTCTTCTTCAAAGATTGTCTTTATAAGGTCAAATATAGCCAAAGATAGAGTTATCAAAATAGTTGACTCAAATATCTCCTTGATATCAAGTTTTTCGATACTCAGTCCGTAAGTAGCGATACTGCTAAGACCCTTGAAAAACAGTAAAAAGGCCACCAGAAACAGAGCGAAACAGAACAGTGCATAAGCAGCCTTGTTAAATTTCCCAAAAAGAGAATCTACAGAAGTAGGATGTACAATTTTGAGTAAATTTTTAAGTGTAATATCAAGGCAAACTACATATCTTAGTTTATTGTTGTCGTCATATACGGGATATGAGGCAGTAACCACCAACTCCTTTGTTTTGGAGGAAGGATAAGGATCAGTCAAGATACATTTTTTCTCCTTTACCGCCCTATAATATGATGCCCTTAAGCTTTTATGCGAATTTTTTCCTTTTCTATAATCAATATTGTTAGAAATAGCATCTATGATTTGCACACCTTTTTGATCGAGGATATACAGAGCATCAATTTCGGTATTTTCTTTTTTTATCTTTTTTAAAGCCTGTACAATATCATCTTGTGAAATATTCGGCAGTGAGTTTGGTATATTTCTAGTAAGTAAAAAACATAAAAAAGCTCTTGCGTTTACGCGGACTTCTTCAAAATCCTGTATCTCTTTTGAAACCATATCACACTCCTTTTGAATTGTAATTATATCAAACTATAATGTATGATTGCATAAATGTTAAAAAATAAATATATCCGCGATATCGACTTTTCAATATTTTTATGATATAATGTACTCTTTTAAAGGCAATAAGTTTGATAAAAGCTAAAAAAAAATTTGGTCAAAACTTTTTAAAAGATGAGAATATTTTGGATAAAATCATCCAATCGATGCCCAATGATGACTTGAAAGTCGTAGAAATTGGGCCTGGATTAGGTGATTTGACAAAAAAGCTTTTACAGCATAAAAATGTAATAGCTTTTGAGATAGATGATGAGCTGTGCGAAATTTTGAAAAAAGAGTTTTCTGCTTTTATAGAAGATGAAAGACTCTCTCTAAAATGCACAGATGTGTTGCAATACTGGAAAGACAGAAACCTGATAAACCAAAAGTATAATCTGGTGGCAAATCTGCCATACTATATTGCAACTAAAATAGTAATCGATTTGCTTAAAGATGACAATTGCAAAAATATAATAGCCATGCTTCAAAGTGAAGTGGCATATAAATTTTGTGCCAAAGAGGGAGATAAAGAGTTCTCTTATATGGCTGTCATGACTGATTTAGTCGGTGATTCATCCATTGTATGTGATGTAGAGCCAAAGAGTTTTGTTCCGCCGCCAAAAGTATCCTCTTCTATTTTAAAAATAGAAAAAAGAAGAGAATTTCGTGCAAAAGAGCTGTTCAATGATGAAAAAGAGTTAAAACAGTTCGAACAATTTTTAAGAAGCAGTTTCAGCTTCCCAAGAAAAACTCTTATAAAAAACCTCTCTGTCTATGGAAAAGAGAAAGTGTTATCTCTTTTTTCCAAGCTAAATATACAGAGCAAAATCAGACCTCATCAACTATCTTCTATCAAATATCTTGAAATTTTTAAAGCATTAA
>JALVWW010000104.1 GCA_027023175.1 Campylobacterales bacterium | reverse complement strand
AAGTCAAGAACAACTCTTCCCAAAGAGTATCCATTGAAAGATATAGTTTATAATTTATCGAGAAGTTCGATGCTTTGTGCACTCTTTTTTGATGAAAAATGGGATTTGTTAAAAATTGCATCAAAAGACAGACTCCATCAAGATAAGAGAATGTCAAATATGAAAGAGTTGTTTGCTGTTCAAAAAACCGCACTTGAGGCTGGAGCACTCAGCAGTACACTTTCAGGCAGTGGGTCAACTTTTTTCAATATTGCTTATGAAGATGATGCAAAAAAGATAGCAAATACCCTAAAAACAAAGTTTCCATATTTTAGAGTTGAAATATTTGATTTTGATAATATAGGTTTAAAAGTAAATTTTTGATATAATGGTTATGAAACATACTCCTTTTAGAATGTGTATTTCCTGCAAAGAGAGAATTGAACAAAATAAATTGCTAAGATTGCAGTGTAAAAACAGGGAAATTACTCCATATTCTTATGAAGGTAGAAGTTTTTATTTTTGCAAAGATTGTCTAAAAAATACCAAAGAAGACAAATTAGCCAAATCATTGCAAAGATATTGTAAGCAAGACAAAAATAATTTGATAAAAATGGTTGAAACATACAAGGAGAAGATATTTAATGGATAAGGTTCGTATTCACGAAATTGCCAAGGAATTAGGCATGAAGAGCAAAGAAGTTGTTGAGAGTGCTAAAGACCTCGGCATAGAAGCCAAATCGGCAAACAGTGCAGTAACACCTGAAGTTGCTGAAAGACTGATAAATTTTATCATGAGTGGAGATAGAGGTGAAGCAACTGAGATAAAAGAGGAACAATCACCCAAAAAAGAAGAGGCAAAGAAAGAAAAAGTCAAGTCTAAAGCTGAGCCAAAAAAAGAAAAAGTAGTTGAAACAAAAGAAGTTAAAGCAAAGGCATCCAAAAAAGAAGAGGTTAAAAAAGTTTCCAAAGAATCTAAAGAAAAAGAGGAGACAAAAGCTCCAAAAAAAATAAAAACAGAAACAAAAACAGAAGTTGAGACTAAAACACTTGACAAAGAAGTGCAACAAGAAGAAAAGCCAAAAGAGACTCTGGCAACTGCTAGTATCAAAAAAAGAAGAGGTTTTGTAATAGTCAAAAAGAAAAAACCAAAGATAGAAGAAGCTCCCAAAGAATCAAAAAAAGTTACAGACTTTGAAATGCCACAAGCATTTGAAGATGCAACCAAAAAGAAAAAGAAAAGTAAAAAAGTAAAAAAGAGCAGCACAAAAAAAGATGATTCAGCCCAGATAGATATATTAGCCGATAGAGAGCTTAGTGAAGTCAAACTTGATTTGATTGACGACATGGTTGTGCTTCCTGATTTTACAGTAAAGCAAGAAGAGACCAAACAAAAAAGAACAAAAGCTTATGATCCAAGCCAGGTAAAAACAGTTAAAAAACCATCTTTTATACAGCATGGAATTCAGCGAAGCACAAAAAAGAGACGAAGAAGAAAGACAGAAACAAAGGTTGAAGATATCAAAACTATAAATATTCCACAAGAGATAAGAGTCTATGAGTTTGCAGAAAAACTTTCAAAAAAACCAAGCGATGTTATAAAGGCACTGTTTACTCTCGGAGTCATGGTTACCAAAAATGACTTTTTGGATAAAGATGCCATAGAGATTTTAAGTGAAGAGTTTGAAGTAGATGTAAATATCACCAACCCTGTTGATGAATTTGATTATGAAAAAGTTTATGATGAGGGAGACCCTTCAAAATTTGTTCCAAGACCTCCAATTATAACCATAATGGGTCATGTTGACCACGGTAAAACTTCACTTTTGGATAAAATTAGACAAACAAATGTGACTGAAAAGGAGCATGGAGGTATCACTCAACATATAGGTGCTTATACAATTGAAAAAGATAGCAAGAAGATAACTTTCATAGATACCCCTGGTCACGAGGCCTTTACCCAAATGAGGTCTCGCGGAGCACAGGTAACGGATATAGCTGTTATAGTTGTAGCGGCAGATGACGGTGTAAAACCTCAAACAAAAGAGTCTATTTCTCATGCAAAAGCTGCAGGTATTCCTTTTATCATAGCTATAAACAAAATAGACAAACCTACGGCCAATCCTGACATGGTAAAGTCAGGTCTGGCAGAACTTGATGTAACACCTGTTGACTGGGGTGGAGATTATGAATTTGTAAATGTATCCGCAAAATCAGGCGAAGGCATAGATGACTTGCTTGAAGTTTTACTTCTGCAGGCTGAAATACTTGAACTTAAAGCCAATCCTGATGCTTATGCCAAAACAGTAGTCATAGAAAGCAAACTTGAAAAAGGAAGAGGTCCTGTTGCAACCGTAATATCCAAAAACGGTACTTTAAAAGTTGGAGATAATATAGTCTCAGGAAGTGCTTTTGGAAAAGCAAGAGCACTCATCGACTATAACGGCAAAAACATCAAAGAGATAAAGCCCGGCGAAACCGGAGTCGTAGTAGGTCTTAACAATATAGCATCTGCAGGAGAAAAACTTTTTTCAACTCCGGATGAAAAAACAGCAAGAGAATTTGCAAGCAAAAGAGCAGAATATGAAAGACAAAAAGAGTTATCAAAAAGCACAAAAGTTTCTCTTGAGGAATTAACATCTCAAATTGCTTCAGGAAAATTAAAATCTCTCCCACTTATCATCAAAACCGATGCTCTTGGAAGTTTGGAAGCTATCAAAGGAAGTTTGGAAAAACTTAAAAATGAAGAAGTCAAAGTAAATATCATCCACAGTGATGTTGGTGGCATAACTCAAAGTGATATCGCCTTGGCAAAAGCAAGTGAAAACTGTATCATTATGGGTTTTAATATAAGACCTACGGGTGCAGTTAAAGAAGAAGCCAAAAAACTGGGTATTGAGATAAAAACTTATAATGTCATATATGATATGATAGATGATGTAAAAGCTCTACTTGGCGGTCTCCTTTCACCGATAGTAAAAGAGGAGGCTTTGGGTCAAGCTGAAGTAAGAGATGTATTTATGGTGCCAAAAGTCGGAGCAATAGCCGGTTGTATTGTAACTGACGGCACTATAAACAGAGGTGTCAGCGTCAGAGTTATCCGAGACGGTGTAGTTATATATGAAGGTGAAATTTCATCCCTTAAAAGATTTAAAGATGATGTCAGAGAAGTGGCAAAGGGATACGAGTGCGGTAT
>JALVWW010000103.1 GCA_027023175.1 Campylobacterales bacterium | reverse complement strand
AAAACACTAAAAAATGCAAAAGAGATACTCTCAAATGATTTAGACCAAGAGTTATCGCTTGAGGATTTGGCTAAAAAACTTAAATGCAATCCTTATACACTTTTAAGAAATTTTAAAAAGGAGTATGGTATCACACCTTTTTCTTTTAGACTCAATCTTCGCATAGAGTTATCCAAAAAACTCCTGCGCGATGGTTTGGATATAACTCAGATAGCTTTGAAATGTGGATTTTTTGACCAAAGCCATTTTCAAAAATATTTTAAAAGTATCGTTTTAACCACACCTAAAGAGTATCAAAAAAACTTCAAAGAGAATAAAAATGTTTAAAAATAGCTCTTTGGCTTTGGGGCATTTGCTGGTATTCATCACCATCTTGATATGGAGTGTAGCATTTGTGGGTAATAAAGTTTTACTTTTTTATATAATGCCTATAGAGGTTATGCTTTATAGATTTGCTTTGGCTTATATTGTACTTTTGCTTATATATCCAAAGATAAAGACTTTCAACTCCATAAAAGATGAAGCTTACTTTTTTTTGATAGGATTTTTGGGTATCTTTTTATACTTTTTACTTGAAAATTTTGCACTCAAATATACTCAAGCTACAAATGTAGGGTTATATATGGGAGCAATTCCGCTTTTTACGGCTATTATGGCACATTTCATACTAAAAGATGAAAAATTAAATGCAAATGTCATCATTGGCTTTACTCTGGCTATGGCAGGTATGGCTTTGATACTGCTTGATGGAAAAGGTTTTAGTTTAAGACTCAAAGGCGATATACTTGCTATAGCGGCGGCGGCTACTTTTGCTTTGTATTCAACTATCCTAAAACTTGCTCCAAAAGGATATCATTTTATAGTGATAACCAGAAAGAGCTTTTTTTATGCGGTTATTTTGATGCTATTTTACCACTTTATCTCTCAAAAACCGTTGCATCTTCAAGCCTTACTTTTACCGAAAGTTTACGGCAATATCATTTTTCTAGGACTTTTTGCCTCATCTTTGGCATTTTTGTTTTATAAAAAAGGAGTAGAGATCATAGGCTCGGTCAAATCAACCAACTATATCTATCTCGTACCGCTACTGACAGCTATAACAGGTATCATAGTGTTAAATGAAAAACTTACTTTCAAGATGATCGTAGGAGGGATATTGATACTTTTAGGTCTCTATGTCGCACAAAGAAAACCAAAATATATTTAAACTCAAATTTTTAACTTTCTAATGTTTTATAAAAGCTCTCTGACATTGTAGGATGGGCAAATATCATAGAGTTTAACTCTTTTAAGCTTAGATCTGCATTTATCGCAATCATAATTTGATTGATAACTTCAGTCATATTATATCCCACCAATGAAGCACCTAAAAGTTTTTGAGAATTGTCATCTATCAATAACTTTACAAAACCGCTATCATCACCCTTGATCTTTGGCATTCCTAAAGTTTTTAAAAAGAGTTTTTTTATGCTATAACTTATCTCTTTTTCTTTTAAACTTTTTTCACTCTCTCCAACACTTCCAACTTGTGGAGTTGCAAAGACTACATTTGGCACTACTGATGGAATAAGTCTATTTTTGCCAAGTAAGCTATAAGCCAAATCTTTTGCTTCATAGTATGCTACATGTGCTAATGCGGGTGTATTTATAACATCACCGATCGCATATATATTTTCACTTGTTGTTTTATATGAATTATCAACTTTTATAAAACTTCTTTCATCTTTTTGCACACTCGCAACTTCAAGATCCAACTCATCAACATTCGGTACTCTGCCTATGGAGATAAGAACTTTATCATAAGAACCTTCAAAAGTTTTACCGTTTTTTTCAAAAGTAATATTTACTTTGTTATCTTTTATCTTATAAGATACAGCATTGATACTGACATCCACTTTTATGCCCTGCTTTTTAAATTCTCTTTGGACGGCACTTGATACATCACTATCTTCAAGAGGCAAGATAGATGGGGTAAATTCACACAGATGAACTTTTGTACCTAATTTATTAAAAAAGTTTGCTGCTTCACACCCTATAGCTCCGGCACCAATGATAAGTATCTCTCTTGGTAAGGTTTCAAGCTTAAAAATCTCTTTGCTTGAGATGATATACTTCCCGTCAACTTTTAAAACAGGATGCTCTTTATGTTTTGAGCCTGTTGAGATGATAAACTTATCTGCTTCTATAATTTCATCTGCAACTTTAACTCTATCTTTAGATACAAAACAGGCTTTGGCACTATAAAAATTTACACTGGATTTTTTGAGTTTATTTTTTAATCCTACTCTTAAAGTGTTTAAAAGCTCAACAGTTTTTGACTTCAAATTTGATAATTCAAATCCATCAATACTTCCTATAACTCCTCTATCTTCAAAATAGTCAAATTTTGCAAAATATTCTGCACTCTCAAGATAGTTTTTAGCTGGAATACACCCTTCATTTAGGCAAGTTCCACCTATTCTCTCTTCATTGAAGTCAACTAAGCACACTTTTTTACCATTTTTTGCAAGTATTAAAGCTGCCTTATACCCTGCAGGTCCCGCACCGATAATACATACATCATACTTTTGCATTATAAAGCCTTTTTAAATCCTTCTACATCGCTAAAAAATTCTACCTTTTTTATCTTAAGATTATCAAGGGATACCACCATGATCTTATCTCTGTTTTTTTCATCTACAAATTTTGCTGAATCTTTTGCATCAAATATAAGCCATATAGGATACTTATGCTCTTGCAAGTCTGATTTTGCAAACATTGTATAAATGATAGAGGGCATCCCTGAAACATCCGCAACAAAAACATAATGGTGTTTTTTTAGATAATCAGCAGGCTTAGTGTTGAAATACTCTCTTACGGTATGACCTGACTTTTTAGCAAATACAAAGATAATCTTTTTTGTATCAGAAGTCAAAGTATGAGGTTTTTCAAACTGGTCATTTAAAGTAAAAGGCTTTAGTGTGTTGCCGACTTTTATAACAGACTCCGCTCCTGTTGGCTTACTAGAACATCCAACCAATACAAAAGCCGCAACAACAGCTACCAATAAAACTAATTTTTTCATCTCTTCTCCCAAAATTTTCTAAGAATAATATCCAAGATATTGTAAAAACAAGATAAGTCCAACCCAAATTTTGCAAAAGACTTCATTACATTAGCACTCATCATTGAAGTCTATTGCAAA
>JALVWW010000102.1 GCA_027023175.1 Campylobacterales bacterium | reverse complement strand
CCTCATACCCTACCATATACTTTTGACAAAACTCTTTATCATAGAGATTTTCATTGAAAGCTACATAAGTTAGAGCTAAAACAAAGGCTAAGTCTGTACCTGGGTTGATAGCGTACCAGCGGTCGGCATTGGCTACGGTATTTGTAAATCTGGGATCAATAGCAATCATCTTAAGACCTCTGCCTCTATTTCTTTTAAACATATCCATAGTATCTGGAGTTATAATAGCTTCTGCTCTATTGGCTCCGGCTATGATAAGATAGTCTGCATTTTTTACATCTGCTTGACCGTAAGCACCTATGGTATTAAAATAACCGGCCAGTGTCGTCTCCAAACAGATACTTATCTCATCAACATAGTTTGGAGTTCCTATCTTCTCACCCATTAAGACTTCAAAACCCTCTTTGGAAAGTCCTTCGCCGTTACAGTATCCTATGGTTGCACGGTTATCTTTCTCTTCATCAAGGATTTGAAGTAAGCCTTTAAATTTATCTGTTCCGTGTAAAATTGCATCATAAGCCTCTTCCCAACTAACTCTTTTATATTTTCCATCTCCTCTTTCACCTATTCTTACAAGAGGATACTTTAATCTATCCGGATCATAAAGAGTTTGGATGCCTGCATTTCCTCTTGGGCAGAGCATATTTCTGGACTTGGGAAAGTATGGGTTGGGGTCTAATTTTTTTACAACTCCATTTTCTACATGGGCGAAACCTGCACATTTATTGACACACATTCCACATAAAAATGGAATATTTTCAATCTTTGCATTGGAGTTGCCCTTTTTTTCAGCATTGCTTGAAAGCAGTTGATCTGAAAATATAGTAGTTCCACCTACTATACTCAAAGCAACACTTCCTTGCAAAAACCTTCTTCTGGAGATTTCTACTTCCATAGGTCATCCTTAGTGTAAAATTAATGAAAGCATTATACTCCTATAAACATAAAAATCATTTTAATGTTATGAATGATAATTCAGGAGAATAAGAGCCGAAAATCGGCTCTTATATTAGTCAGGGTCAGTTTCAAGATATAGTATCTTGTCGCCTATATAATAAAGTGTTATAGCTATTCCTACAGCTCCAAGAGCTATAAATATCTCAGTAGTGCTTGGAAAGTACTCTACAAATGAAGGAGGAAGCTGATACTCTCTTATCTTTAAAGTCTGCATAGGAAAAAGTTGAGTATCATGCACCAAGTCATACCTCATAAAAAAGATGCCTATCATTCCGGTAAAAGAAGCGAAAACCATTGTTTTAATAGCTTTGGCATTACTAAATAAAATAACCAAAAAAGGTATCACAATACCCAATAAAATTTCTCCTACTAAAAATGGGGCAGATTTAAGTATATGAAGTGCAGTTTCAGCTCTTTCTGGAACTCCTCCATATATCAAAGTCAACATTCTCCAAATCTCAAAGAAAAGTAGTATTGCCAACAATAATCCAAGTATCTTAGCCGTAGCCACAAGGGTTTTTTGCATCTCTTCGGGAAAATTAAGTTTATACTTAAATCCGTACATTAAAAATATAAGATAACATCCGGTAACCATAGCTGAAAGTATAAAATAAAGAGGATAGTATATACCGTTGGCAAGTGGCCTTCCTACTAAAAATCCAAAAACAGCACCAAGATTTGAGTGGGCTGCAACTCCTACAACCAAACCAAATATTCCAAATCTTTTAGCCCATTTATGATCATGCCTTAGTAAAAAGAAAAACTCAATCGCTATAAAAACAAGATACAAAGAGTATAAAACACCCATACCCCAGATAGCTGAAGTCATTCCCGGACTTATAGTGTTGTATATCATCATTGTGATAGGATGACCGATCTCAAGTAAAATTACAACAAAACCACTAAGTAGTGTTACCAATGCACCATGAATTGCTCTTTTTGCAAACGGCTCAAGCACCTCTACTTCAAAAACATGTCCAATAGCCGACATGATGCAAAGCCCGGTTGAGCTTACAACAAAAAATATATACATCGCTATCATAAGTCCCCAAGGATGCTCTCTTGTAACTCCATAAGCGTGATGACCATGCTTTAGATAGTTTGCCACCCCCACTACAAAAAGTACCAAAAACACCAAAGTAGTAAATGCTACTAAAAGGTTTAAGGGTGTCTTTTTAAAATTCATCAATTCTCTTATATCGGTATGTCTCATAGGAATAAATTTTTCAATCTGCTTCATACCTTTTTCTGCTAATGCAAACATATCTCTCTCCTTATATCAAATAAAACAGTTTTGGCTTTGTGCCAAGATGTGTTTTTAGGGTAAAATGCTCTCTTGTACTTAAAAGTAAGCTTATCTCGCTGTTTGGATCATCCAAATCTCCAAATGTCCTTACCTTTGTAGGGCAAGTATTTTGACAAGCTGTTGTAGTTTCGCCTCTTGCCAGTCTTGTATCACTACAAAATGTACATTTATCAACAGTTAATGTATCATCTTTTACATATCTTGCATCGTAAGGACAAGCTTCCATGCAGTAACTACACAATATACATTTATCAGCATCTACCATTACAATGCCGCCCTCAGCATAATGAGTAGCCTGTGTAGGACAAACTTCCTGACAAGGCGCATTTTCACAATGTTGACACTGACTTGGCTCAAATGTACTAGAAGCTATACTGATATTTGGCCAAACACCCTCTACCTCTTTTACTCCAACCCAGATACGATGTTTATCAGCTCCGAGCTGCACACCGTTTTCTTCTTTGCAAGCTACTTCACAGGCTTTGCAGTTTATACAGTTTTTATAATCAAGTGCCATTCCATATCTAGCCATAATTACACCTTCCTTATCTCTACATTTGTTGTATGCATTGCTGCGGCACCATAAACAGGCTCAATTTCATCTTCTATGATCATTGCATCATTTCCGCCATTGCCGTATGCCATCTCCATACCCTTGCTCATCCCACCAAAACCATGCAACATAAAGGTTTGATTTGGTGCAATTTTTTCAGTAGGATATGCTTTTAAATGAATTTTACCGACTTTTGAACTTACCTCTACCATATCACCAAACTTGATACCCATCTGCCTTGCTACTCTTTTATTTATCCAAACATAATTAGTAGGTATCAAATCTCTTAACATCATATTGTTTGTGGTTCCACTTTGGGTAAATTGGGCATGTCTTCCTGTAACTAGTCTAAATTTACCCTCCGGAACTTTGAAA
>JALVWW010000101.1 GCA_027023175.1 Campylobacterales bacterium | reverse complement strand
TAAAACTCTTTTTCTATTTGGCCGAAAATTTCCTGAGCATTTTCTATACCTTTTTCTTCTATGAGTGTTTGTATGGCTTCTGAGATATTGTTGCTTCTTTTTTGTTTGTTTTCAAAATGGATGTTCTCTTTTTTTATTATATCTTCATGAGCGTTTAAAGCTGAGTTGTAGATACTGTTTTTTAACTCTCTTATATTGCCTTTGTAGTGCCTGCTTTTAAGTAGTTCCATAGCGTCATTGGATATACCTTTGATATTTAAATGAAGCTCTTTGTTTGCCTGCTTTATAAAAAATTGTGTGAGTATTGGGATATCCTCTTTTCTTTCCTCAAGGCTCGGGACTTCTATCTTTATGGTCGAGAGCCTAAAATACAAATCTTCTCTAAAATTTTTATTCTCTATATTTTCCAGTATATTTATATTTGTTGCGGATATTATTCTTCCTTTAAATTTGATATCCTTGTTGCCTCCGACTCTTTTGAAAGTTTTATTTTCCAAAAATCTTAAAAGCTTGCTTTGTAGGGATATATCTATCTCTCCTATCTCATCCAAAAAGAGTGTACCTTCTCCCACGGCTTCCGCAAATCCTATATGTTTCTCTTTTGCTCCCGAAAACGAGCCTTTTTCATGCCCGAAAAACTGAGACTCAAAAAGTTCGTTTGGTATGGTAGCACAATTTACCGCCATTATGTCTGACTTTGAAAATTTTGAATTTTTGTGTATAAGATTTGCAATGAGCTCTTTTCCTGTGCCGGTATCTCCGAGTATCATAACGGGCAGCTCATTGGTGGAGGCAACTCCTATTTTGTTGTAGATATCTTTCATGGTTTGAAACGAGCCTACGAACTCTTCATTTATTTGGCCTATTATCTTTATGTCGTTTTCATTTTTTTCATCATATTTTTTTATCATCCCTTTTAGTTCATCAGGTGTAAAAGGCTTTTGGAGTATATCTTTTATACCTATTTTTGAAGCTTCTATCATATTTGTAGGAGTTGTGTAGGCAGTCATCAAAATTACCGGAAGTTTGATGCCTTGTCTGATAAGATTTTTAATCAAATCAATCCCTGAAAAGTCATCACTTAGCATTACGTCTACTACCAAAAGGTCGATACCGCTCTCTTTTATCTGTTTTATAACGTCAAACTCCAATCCACTTAACAAAAGTGTATCATGTCCGACTCTTTTGAGTATCTTTGAAACCGAGTACCTTATCTCACTTTGGTCATCTATGATTGCTATTTTCATCTAATAATCTCCTTTTTCAAGAAGCAAAGCTCTCTTCCAACGGTAATTTTATTACAAATGTTGTTTTATCGCTCTCAAGCAGACTGATTTGTCCGCCTGAGAGATATACTATCTTATATATGGTAAAAAGTCCAAGTCCTGAGCCGTTGCTTTTTGTAGTAAAAAATGGCTTGAAGATTTTTTCTCTCATCTGTTTCGGGATGCCAGGACCACTGTCAACAATTTTTAATACACTCATATCTTTATCGTCACTGTGCCAGGATATCTCTATCTCTCCATCTTTTTGCAAAGCTTCGATGGAGTTGTTTATAAGGTTTATGAGTATCATTTCAAGAGAGTTTTTACTCATATAGACTTTCAAACCCTTGTCTATATCATATCTTAAAGTTATATTGTTCTCTTTTAGCTTTGGCTTTATGATTTCTAAAAGTTCTTCAAAAAAGCTTTTGGCATTTATGGCTTTTATATTTTTTTTATCTATCGGTTTTCCAAGAGATAAAAAGTCGATGACTTGTGCATTTATACGATCTAGCGTGTTGTTCACGATATAGAGGTCCTCTTTGTCTATCTCATTTTCATCTTGAAGTAAAAGTTTTAATGGCTGAAGCAGATTTTTTACTTCATGTGCAAAGAGTGAGCTGATTTCACCCAAAGTTTTAAGCGAGTGGAGTATCTTTTCATTTTCTTCAAGTCTTGAGAGCTGGGTAATATCGGAAAATGAGATAACCAAAGACTCTTTTACTTTTCGTATTTGATAATAAAGTGCCAAATCTTCACCGAATTTATCTGAAATCTTTTGTTTGCAAAATTTACAGGAGCTATCTTTGTAGCAATTTATAAGTTTTTTTATATACTCATTTTTAAATCCACCACCCTCAAGTAAAATTTTACTCAATGGATGATGGTTTTGATATATGATATTTAAATTTTTGTCACAAATTACTATAAAGATATCCACTGAAGCCAAAGTTTGCTGATAAAAGTTTTTTAACTCCTCCTCTTTTTCCACCGAAGCCTGAACTTCCCTCATAAGCAGGGTCGTACTGTTTACAAGCTCGGTTATCTCATCATTTTCCCTGCTTTGTATCTCCTTGATATCTTCCCAGTTTTTTTGGGAAATGGCTTTTGCGTTTTCTTTGAGTATATCAAGTCTGTTTAGAAGGTTTCTCATAAAGTATACTGCAATGAGCAGTGACAGTACTGCTGCAAAAACCATGATAAGAAAATTGTTGAAAAAGCTTTTTTCAAGCAGTTTTTTGATGGATTGTTTTTCGATATCGAGTATAAAATATCCAAGAAGTACCCCATCTTTTTTAAAGGGAATAACCGTATGGTTTTTGAGATCGTTCAATATGGTGCCTATACGATGTTTTTTGGTATCGGTATCAGCCAAGACTATAAAGTTTTCATCAACTATTCCAGCATTTGCTATGATACTGTTTTTTGAAAATGATTTTAGAAATTTAAAAAGTGCCCAATTGTCATGAGCCAAAATGGCACTGGCTATAAAGTCTTTGTTGGACTGAATATTGCTGTTTATCATTTCATGTGTTATCTCTTCAGTTTGAGTCTTTGAAGTATTTATCGCAAGATATATGATAATAGAAGCAAAAAATGAAATCATTGCAAAAATCAATACCGCCAACTTGGTGTATATTGAAAGAGAGTGAAGCCAGTTAATTATTTTTTTCATCTGAAAATCTCCTTTTCAAGAAGCAAAGCTCCTTTGCAATTATCCTCACTTTGTTGCGGAGTTTCACTTCGTTGCACCCTCTCGCTAAAGCTTTGCCTTTGGCAAGAGAAACTCTCATGATTTTCATTGTTGTTTGTGTTTTTGAAACATGAGTGTTTCATACTATGTTTACTGCTTCTCTTTGATGAGTTTTAGCATTTGATATATCTTTTCATAAGTTTGAGATGTAGGTTTCTCAAAACGGTCGATATTTAAATGAGTAAGAATCTCTTTGCCAAT
>JALVWW010000100.1 GCA_027023175.1 Campylobacterales bacterium | reverse complement strand
GGGCTTGGACTTTATATGTCAAAAATAATTATTGAGGAGCATTGTGGCGGAAGACTAAGTATTAGTAATAACAATGAAGGGGCAGTATTTAAGATAGAATTAAAGGGATAGAGGCAATCTATCCCTTTAATATGTATTAGCACGAGTATGTGGTTTTAAACTCAAATGCTGTAGGTCTGGCTTCATCAGGCCAAACTTGTGTTTCAAATTTGTAGTGCTGATATGTATCTATGAAAAGATCGCTCATAACAGGCTTTAAAAAGTCATTGTCTTTTATAAGTCCTTCAAGTGCTTCTCTAAGAGTATGAGGCATTTGAGGTATGCCTTTTTCTCTTATCTCGGCTAAACTTAATTCAAACAAATCTTCATCCATAGGGCCGACCGGCTCATACTTGTTTTTGATACCATCAAGTCCGGCTAAAAGCATAGCTGTAAAAGCAAGATATGGACAAGCTGTACTATCCGGGAATCTCATCTCGATCCTTGTAGAACCTTCGCCTGAACCATAAGGTATCCTACAACTTGCAGATCTGTTTTGGCTTGAATAGGTTAAAATACTTGGAGCTTCAAATCCGGGGATCAATCTCTTATAAGAGTTTGTTGATGCGTTTGTAAAAGCCGCAACCGCATGGGCATGCTTGAAGATACCGCCTATATAGTGTCTGGCAGTTTCACTTATGTTTGCATACTCTCCCTCTTTGTAAAAAAGATTTTTACCGTCTTTCCAGATTGATTGGTGGGTGTGCATACCGTTTCCATTGTCACCAAAAAGAGGTTTTGGCATAAATGTTGCGGTTTTACCGTTTAAGTGAGCTACCATTTTTACAACATATTTATACTTTTGAACATTATCGGCTGCTTCTATGATGTCACCAAATTTTACACCCATTTCAGCTTGAGCCTGTGCAACTTCATGATGCCCTAGAGTAACTTCAAGGCCAACCTCTTCTAAAACCTGCATCATTTCTGCTCTTAAATCAACTGTAGAATCAGTAGGAGCTACAGGGAAATAACCGCCTTTTGTTCTAGGTCTGTGACCTGTGTTTAAATCATCAACAAAAGAGGTATTGTCATTCCATTCACCCTCGGCTGAATCAACTTCGTAAGAGGCTGCATTGATATCATCTTTTATCCTAACATTATCAAAGATAAAAAATTCATTCTCAGGACCAAAATATGCTTCATCTCCAAGTCCAGACTCTCTTAAATAAGATAGAGCTTTTTTAGCTATACTTCTTGGGCATTTTTCATATAAGTCACCCTTGTATATATCGAAAACATCACAAAATACAATGATGGTAGGATCTGCGGTAAAAGGATCTAAAAATGCAGTTGGAACATCAGGTTTTAAAATCATATCAGACTTGTTTATGGGTTGCCAAGCTTCTATGGAGCTTCCGTCAAAAGGAATGCCTGCGGCTAACATCTCTTCTGTTACGGCACTCAAGTTATAGGTAATATGATGCCAAGCACCTTTTATATCAGTAAATCTAAAATCAACAAATTTTACCTCATTCTCATCACAAAATTCATAGAATTCAACAATAGAGTTTACAAATTTTCCCATTTATTCTCCTTAAAGTATTTATTTACTGACATTGTAACATATTTAATATACATAGTTGATAAAAAAAATGATTAAAAATTAATCATCCTTCTATTCTTTTGTATAAAATATGCACATTTACTGTATCCGTAACTTTTTGCATAAGATACTAATTTGTCTTTGGCATATCCAACATCTTCAGGCTTGTGAGCGTCTGAAGAGAAAGTTATAGGTATATCATATTCACTTAAAAGTTCCATTATTGCAGGTCCGGGATATATTTCACGGCATGGCTTTCTAAGTCCTGCACTGTTTAATTCTACTACCAGGTCAGCTTTTTTTATCTCTTTGATGGCTTGATGGGCGATCTTTTTTATCTCTTTTTTTGGAAGATAGTTAAAAACCTTGATAAGGTCAATATGTCCCACAACATCAAAATGACCGCTCTTTGCCATCTGGGCAATAGCTTCAAAATACTCTTGCCAAATCATATCTATATCTTTTGATTTGTAGTGACCTATAAATTCAGGATTGTCAAACCCCCATTCTTTTAAAAAATGAACCGAACCTATAAGATAATCAACTTTTGCATTTAATACTCTTTTGTCCAAATAGCCATCTAAAAAATCAACCTCATACCCCATAAGAATGGTTATCTTATCTTTGTATTTTTCTTGAAGTTTTTTTATATTTTTCTCATAGCTTTTCATTTGTTCAAAACTCATGCGATATTCTTTGTCGTAGTCCATTGGAGCATGGTCGCTAAAACCAAAATATTTTGTACCGTTTTGAATGGCTTTTTTAACATATTCTTCATTTTTACCTTTGGCATGATTGCAAAGTGCTGTATGATTGTGTAAGTCAACTATCATTAATGTATGCATCCTCAATTTTAATTTAATCAAAATTATAATATAATATAACGAATATTTCTATTAATCAATATATAAGGGATTTATTTTATACATTGATATGAGGAGACAAAAATGACTCAAGAAGAATTGGATGCATTGATGGCTGAAGGATTTGATGATGATTTGGAAGAGGGTGTGGCAGAAGATATCCAAGAGGAGTCCAATGAAGATGTATCTGAAAAAAAAGAGGAAGAGTTAAATTTGGATAACGGCGATTATAAACTTGACGGTGAAACGGCTTGGCCTCCACCGCCTCCTACTGAAGATCATAAAGTTGTAGAGCAGCTTGATGATGTTACAAGAGATTCTGAAGTAAAAGCTACAGAGATTTTCGATAAACTTGAAGCTATAAGCGACTTTATCATGCAGGTTGAAAATAATGCCAATGAAGTTTTGGAGGTCGCAAAAAAAGATGTAGAAGTTTTTGAAAAACTTGTGGATAAATTTCCTCATATAAATGTATTTCAAGAGAGATTAAGTTCAAATAAAGAAGCTATAGAAAAGATAAACGATCTTATCTCAAATGCCCAAATGTCAAGTGATGAGATAATGATGATAATGGATATAATGCAGTATCAAGATATTCACAGACAAAAGATAGAAAGAGTCATTAATGTCATCAGAACTTTAGCCGGTTATATGAATTCTCTCTTTTCGGCTGAAAAAGATGATGTAAAGAGAGTAAGCTCGGCAGTTCATATAGCTGGTGACAAATCTACCGAAGATGTTGTAAGCAATGATGATATAGAAGCTTTGATAGAGAGCCTCGGTAAAAAATA
>JALVWW010000099.1 GCA_027023175.1 Campylobacterales bacterium | reverse complement strand
GAAAAAGCGAAACCGAAGCCAAAGCCGAAACCAAAGCCGAAACCAAAGCCGAAACCAAAGCCGAAGCCAAAGCCGAAACCAAAGCCGAAACCAAAACCAAAGCCACAACCAAAGCCAAAAGTAGAGGAAAAAGTTGAGAAAAAAGAGAAAAATATTGAAAAAAAGGAAGTTGTTGAACAAATTCAAGAAGTAGTTAAAGCGGCACCTAAGAAGAGTATTCAAAAAGAACAATTAAAAACTCCTTCGGTTATCAAAAAAGAGAAAGGTATGGAGCTAAAGAAGAGAGCAATGCTAATGGAAAGCTTAAGAGAAGCTTATTTGCATAGGGTAAAACTAGCTATACAAAAACATAAAGTTTATCCAAGAAGTGCTAGAAGAAGAGGCATCCAAGGGAATGTTAAAGTCTGTTTTACCATATCAAAAAAAGGTGAACTTTTGCATATCAATAAAATTGAAGGAAAGAGAATATTTCATAAATCAGTAAGAAAGGCGATAGAAAATAGTTTTCCGATAAAACCAAAAGAAGATATTTTAAAGGATAATTTGCAAATAAAATTAGTAATTGTGTATCATTTGATTAGATGAATAAATTTTCACAATTGATTCACAATTTTTAAGTACTATTTCATATATCATTTAAAAGGAGATGAAATGAAAAAATTAACTTTGGTTACTATTTTAACGGTTGGGGCTTTATCTTTGATGGCTGCACCTGACGGTAAAGCTTTGAGTGCCAAATGTGCAGGTTGTCATGGAGCTGATTATGGTAAAAAAGCTCTTGGTGTTTCAAAGATTGTTAAAGATATGAAAGAGGATGAGATAGTAAAAGCACTAAAAGGTTACAAAGCCGGAACATTCGGCGGTCCCATGAAAGGTGTCATGAAAGGACAGGTTGCTAATTATGACGATGCTCAGATAGAGGCTGTTGCAAAGTATATAAAAAGTTTAAAATAAGCTAGAGGGGCAACTCTATAGTAAAGATTGCCCCTTCTTTATCATTTTTTACAAAAATATTCCCTCCAAAATTATCCACTATAATAGTCTTTGACATATACAGACCTATTCCTGTGCCGGTTCCTTGCTTGGTTGTAAAATTGGCTTCAAAAATTTTATCCATTATTTCCTCAGCAATGCCGCCGGCATTATCTTTTATCTCTATCTTGGCACTATTATTACTTTTGTAGAGTTTGATTTTTATATATGGGTTTTTAACTTTTTTTAGCTCAAGTGCATCTTTGGAATTGTGAAGTATATTGAGTATAACTTGCGAGAGTTGATTTGGATAACCTTTGTAGTTGATACTTTCGTCTGCACTTATTTCCATGTCGATACCATTATGTTTAACGGAAGCTTCTATAATTTTTACTGCATTTTGTATCGCATTTTCAATTTTAAACTCAATTTTTTCCCTATCTTCTTTGTAAAAATTTCTAAAATCATCAATAGTTTGAGACATATATTCTATCTGTTCAAGAGAGTTTTGAACATATCTATTTAATGTTTTTTCATCTAATTTGCCTTTTGAGCTGTAAAGTCTCATATTTTGTAGTATTAGGCTAAGCCTTGTTAGAGGATGTCTCCACTGATGAGCAATATTTGCAAGCATTTCTCCTAAAGCTGCCAATTTTGACTGATTTTCCAAAATCCTATCTTTTTTTGCATTTTTTGCTATCTCTTTTTGAACCTTTGCTTCAAGGTTATTTGCTAAATTTTTTAATTCATTTGACTTTTTTTCTAAAGATTCGTACATTTTATTTATAGGGGATGAAAATAAAAACGCAAAAGGGATAGCAACTATGACAGCAAGAAGTACGGTAAAAAAAGTTCTTTTTTCTATATAGTGTTCACTGTCTTTTATCTTTTCTATCTTTTCTACATATATAAGTCTTAGATTTTGTGAGTTTTTAAATTTTAACGGTTGGATAAAAATTTTTTTGTTTTTGATAAAAAGTGGTTTTTTGGTTTTCATAATCATTTTGGCGTATTTTGGAAACTCTTTGTAGATATTTTTACCGTTTTTTGTATAGCTAGACCAGTTGTACAGTGAGTTTGGATGGATGATAAAATATCCCTGCTCATCTACAAGATAAACATTAAAAGTCGGAGAGAGTGTAAGGATTTTAAGGTACTCTTTCATAAAAATATTTACTATTAAAAAACCTCTATATTGATCAAGGATATATATTGGATAAGCTATTCGTATAACAGGCTTGAATGGAGTTTCAACTTTACCGTGTTCGACATTTAAGTCAATATCTGAAAACCAGATTTTATTTTTTGGAAGTTTTAAGCATTGTCTGCAGTAGTATCTTGGATATTTGTTTTGTAAGAAATCTTTTGGTATTTCATAGGGCTTTGAGCCTATTTTTCTTCTATCAAACCTCAAAACTTCATTTCCATCGGTATTTATATATCTTAGCTGCATATAATATTTATCACTGCTTATCATGGTGTAAAAAAGGTTTTCTACTATACTTTTATCTTTGTGCTTACCAACAAAATTTAAAAAGTTTTTATTATTTGCTATGGCTTTTAGTGTATCGCTCACATTTTCATAAAAAAAGTTTAGATACTCCATCTTGTCTTTGGCATGGATTCTTGCCTGTCTTTCAAATTTTTTTTGTGAAGTTAGGTTGTTAAAATAAATATGGAGCATAAAAATAGAAGCAAGCAACAGTGTGGCAAAAAGAAGGTATGATAAAAAAAGGATGAGTTTAAATCTTCTCTTTTTCTTCGCTAAATCTTTTAATTCAATCATATCTGTTTATTCTATAGCCAAGACCGCGAATATTATCAATAAAATTATCTTTCAATTTGGCTCTTAATTTTTTTATCTGGGTTCTAAGTGTATTACTGTTTATAGGTTTGTCTTCCCAGACATATTCAATGATGGTATCATAACTTACGGTATGTGATATATTTTTTACAAGTAAAAATATAAGTTTGATTTCATTTTTACTTAGTTCGACAATATTACCGTTTTCATCTATAAGTTCTTGTTTTTTTATATCAAATGTATAGGAACTATTTAATTTTATGAGATTTTTACTGTTTTGAAGAATGAGTTTGTTTATGCGAAGTTCCAATTCTTCGAAAAAGAACGGTTTTCTTATATAGTCACTACAGCCTAACGAATATGCTTTTTTTACATAGTCTATATCTGACATGGATGTAATGAATATGATAGGAGTATCGATGCCAAGCCCTCTTAGTTCTTTAAGTGTTTCAAAGCCGTTAAGTC
>JALVWW010000098.1 GCA_027023175.1 Campylobacterales bacterium | reverse complement strand
CAATAATGATAAAAACAATAAGCCAGGCAATGGTATATATAATATCATCGACATGGTCCACGGTGTCTATCGTGACTATATACCATCCGGTTTTTTTGTTGGTTTTGTATGCTACAATATCATCATGCCCTCTTTTTTTATTGTAATATTCAATATATTCAAGTTCATGTTGGTTTTTTACACCTTTTTTGTAAACTATTGTGTCAAAAAAAGATTTATTTGTGGATAGGGATCGGCAGGTGTTTAGTATGTAGTCTCCATTTTTATCTGCTATAACAATTTTAATGTATGAAATATCTTTTGTTAAGTGGTCTATAAAATGTTTTATATCCAAAGTATTGATATCAAATATGAATATTTTGTCTTTAAAACTAAAGACATATGATATAACAGCGTAGTTGTCTTTGTTATAAAATTTGACTTGTTCAAAATAGTTTTTCCCTGTTTTCACCAAATTATTATGTATCTTTTTTTGCAAGGTTTTTATATCTGATATAACTCTTTTTTTATATTTTGATGCAATTTTTAATACTTTTGCATTTTTGTCCAGTATGACAATATCGTCTATATCTTTATCAAAAGCTAAAAATTCATCTATATTGATAGAACCGTTGTGATAATTTTTTTGAAAAGTTTTTATTTTGGTTATTGTAGAGTCGTGAAATTCATCAATTTTATAATCAATAGAAGATATGGTTTTGTTATATATGCTTTTTGCATTATCACTTAGAATAAAAAAGGTATTTAGCATCAAAATAGTTGATAAAATCAGTAGAGGCAATACAGAAAGAAGGAAAACTTTCTTTTTGGTGTCTTTTTTAAAATCAATCAGCTTCTCTTTTATGCTATCTCTTTTTATAATATATCCTTTGATGTTTTTCGATATTTTACCATAAGTGCAATTTTGACAAAATATACTTATGATATGCTCTATTTAGACAATATGTACTCCACTATTTTTTTTGCACCGTTTTTGTCTATGATTTTTGTAAGATTTTTACTTATTTTGTTTAGCTCTATGGAGTCTATATGCTCTAACAAAGCGTTTTGGTCAGCTTCTTTTTCTTTGAAAATTTTTGCCAGATTTTTATCTTCTAAAAACTTTGCATTGAAGTACTGGTGGTCTCCAGCAGCATAGGGATAGGGGATGAAAATAGCAGGTAATGCATTGGCGCAAAGCTCCCACAGTGTACTGGCACCACTTCTGCTTATGGCCAAGTCCGCTTTTTTTAAAATTTGAGGCATATTATCTATAAAAGCATGCAGTTCTACATCCAAATCTTTCCCATCATAAAACTTTTTTAACTCTTTATACTCTTTTTTTCCACATTGGTGTATGATGTTTATACCTTTGTCATTGAGAGGTTTTGCCATGGATTTTGCTAAATTGTTTATAAATCTTGCCCCTTGAGAGCCACCCAAAAAGATAATCGTATCCAAGCTCTCCCTAACTCTTCTGGTTTTAAAAAACTCTTCTCTTACCGGATAATCTTTAATGGGTGATTTGTTATCATATGAGCTAAAAAAAGCTTTGGCATAGGGTCTTAATTTGGCATTTAGTGAGCCTGTTTTGGCATTTTGCTCATGGATAAAGAGCTCCTTTTTAAACATAACAGCTCCAAATGAAGCCGCAGCGGCAGAGTATCCTCCAACCGATACAACTTTTTTGATATCGTGCCTTTTAAATATAAAAAAGCATTTTAAAGCATAAAGTATAATTTTTAAAAGAGAAATGATTTTTCCTGTTTTGTTTTGGTTTACCACGCCTTTTGTATTAAAAAAATATTTTTTACTAAAACCCTTTTCGTTTTCAAACCATAATTTGTCCTGACCGTTTATAGAGCCTATAAAGACCGGCTTTATTCCTTTTTTGTTAAACTCTTCCTTTAAAGCTCTGGCTATACTTAAATGACCGCCTGTTCCTCCTCCTGTTATGGCTATCATTTAAGGTTTGCCTTTTTGCTTATCATTAAAACAAGACCTATGCCTATGCTAAGAGCCAACATGGAGCTACCCCCATAGCTTAAAAACGGAACAGCTATACCTTTTATGGGTATCAAAGAGGTGATACCGTAAGCATTCATCAAAAATGAAAAGGTTATTAAAAGACCAACTCCAAGAGCAAAAAGATAATTGACCCTGTCTTTGCTTCTGTTTGCTATCTTAAATATCCTGTAGAGTATGGCTATGATACACAAAGTTACCACGCCTACTCCTACAGCCCCTATCTCTTCACTCATGCCGGCAAGCACAAAGTCTGTATGAACTTCACTTAAAAAGCCAAGTTTAAATGTACCGCTTCCTATGCCTGTGCCAAAAAGTCCACCATGCTTAATAGCATTTAAGGAGTGAGAGATTTGCCAAGGTTCAGGTGCATCTTTGACTCTTAAAGCGTCAGCTATAAAATCCGGCATAATAGATAAAACCATATTTTGTATGGTTGCCCACCAAGTCTTTATCCTAAGTATTCTGTGTGTAGAAGTTGCTATGGCAATTGTTGCAATAGATATAGCACCAAGAATACTCAGCATAAAAAGTTTGGCACTAGTTCCTGCAAAAAATGCCATAACTGCAAGAGTCAAGGCCAAAACCACTACCTGTCCCAAGTCGTTTTGCAATATAGCTATAAGATAAACAGCAACCAAAAATACCCCTATGTAAGGCAGTATCAGTTTAAATTCTTCTTTGAGTGTTTTTTTATTTTCATTTAATTTTCTTGCAAAACTCCATGCCAAAAAAAATACAAAACCAATTTTAAAAAATTCAACCGGAGCCAATGAAAACCCTGGAAGCCTTATCCATCTTTTAGCCCCTCCCGCTGCTGTTACATAGCTTTCGGGTAAAAAGTGCATAACACTCATCAAAACAAGTGAAATAAAAAATAGAGAAAAACCTATAGGCTTAAAGTATTTATCTGGGTCAAGCCTGGAGAGTGACCAAATAATAATGATAGATAAAATTCCTACTCCAAACTGTCTAATAAAGAAGTGAAACTCACTATATCCTCGGTGTAAAAAAATAGTATAAGCCGAGAGTGAAAGGGAAAAAATAATCCCCACACTTATAACAAAAACAGTAAATAAAAAAAGAGGTTTATCAGTATGCACCTACTCTCCCAACATTTTCTTTTTCAAGCTCTCCTGGGCAGGTTTTTTGCCAAGCCAGATTGCATAAAGAGCCTTTTTAAAATCAATACTTTTTATGCTTGAGACTACTTTTTTATTTTTATATATAACAAGCCCTGCTTG
>JALVWW010000097.1 GCA_027023175.1 Campylobacterales bacterium | reverse complement strand
TCAATGTGATAAATATCTCTTAAAGAAAAAGCTTCCAAATATACCTTTTCATTATTATTTTTATAGCTTACTCCATCAAAATAAAGTTGGTCTATTGTGTATGTATGACTGACAAGAAAAGATATCAAGTTGTTATGGTTTTTATATGATATCTGTGTGGCTATGGCAAAATCTTTCTCTTTTTTAGGGTCACTATTTTGATGGTAAAAAACTCTATTTTTATATAGAGTCTGCATATCAGGAGAAGCTTCGCCTACAAATATAAAACTTTTACTTGTCCAGTGTCTGTTGTGATAAATATATCCCAAACGGCCAGAAGCCAGGGTGTAGTTTTTTACCTCTTTGTTTTCATATTTTTTATCATATTTCAAAGAAAATGTTAAAAGATTTGAGTTGTCAAACTGATATCTGTTTTCAGCCATAAGTGAAAGAATTATCTCTTTGTTGTATTCAAGAGCATCTTTAAGGCTCACACTTCCAAGGTCAAAATCTATAAAATCAAATGATTTGTATCTGCTTTGCAAGCCTATAGTAAGTTTGTTTTTTTTATGTGAAAAACTTTTAAATAGTGCGGCATCACTTACTTTTTCTTTCATTTTTATATGAGAAGTATCATATGTATAAGGAGGAAAAGGAAAAGGTGAGGGAATAAACCCCAAAATGGTTTTTGAACTATCGATATGGTCGGTTCTATCTTGAGAGTAGTTTAAGTATGCCTTGATACCTTTATTTTTATAATAAATTCCAGAATAAAAATAGTCAAAATCAGTATTGTTTTCTTTTGGGTCGATATTTAGACTCTCTCCCATGAAGTTATCCATAGAGCCCTTGCTTGCCTGCATCTCAAACCTAAAATGATTTTTCTTGATGATACCGTAAAAATTTGTTATATTTTTATTTTTGGATAAAGAGTTATCTTTATAGTAAATTTTTGCTCTTTTTAAATTTCTATTATTTATATAAGTCATATATGAAAAATCTTTTAAGCTTTTGGCTGAAAATCCATAAATCTCTTTTGTGCCATAGCTTCCAGCAGATGCTCCTATGAGGCTAGTCTCTTCTCTTGAAGGCTCTTTTGTATAGCATTTTATGGTAAACCAAGCCGGTTGTATGCCAAACTCTTGAGAAGGAACTCCCATATATACTTCTATATGGTCAATGAAGCCTATACTCATTTGTCCAAAAAGTTTTAGAGCATTTCCATTATACGGAGTAACAAGCTCTCTGTCATTTATGTATATTTTTATAGCATTTGCAGGCTCAGGTTGATATGGAGAATAAAACGGAGTCGTTAAGCCTCCATTGTCTTCATTGTATCTTATGAAGGGAATTTTATCTATAACTTCTTTGAGAGTTTTTATCTGCATCCTGTCCAAATCTTTTCTTGTATAGACTATCAAAAAACCGGCACTTTCTTGCTTGGTTTGGTTTGAAAGATCAGCAGCCTGCTCATACTGTCCGAGTAGTTTGTCTATGGAAAAGTTGTCTGAGAATAAAGCAGTATTTAAAAACAGTAAAAAAAGAATTACAAGTCTGATTGTGCGCCTCACTTCCACATCCTTATAAATATTATACCAATTAATATTATATATAATTTCACATTAAAATATATTAAATTAAAATTTAACAATTAAATATATTTTTTAAAAATTATTCAATATTGCTTCTATAAGCCTCCAAATAATAATACATTGCAAACTCTCCAAAATATGGACCGAAGATATTTAAAACAGGTATAAGGTTGAATAGCGATGCTATAAAAGTTATAAACCAAACGGCAAATCTGTGCTCCTTCATGATATTTTTGATCTCATCTTTGTTATAAAAAACTGAACCCATATCGAAAGTGAAGCTATCTTTTCCAAGCCACATCCAAATGCCTATCTGTATAAAAAAATTTACAACAGGTATAAAAAGAAGAGGAAAAAAAAGTAGTGAAAGCAGTAAAAAAATTGCTGCATCTTTTAGTGTATATTTTAAAATCTTTATCTCATAATTTTTTGCAACCCTATATCCAAGAGCCATTTCCAGTATATTTTCACTAAATACCCCAACAATTAGAAGAACTGAGACTATAAAAAGACTGTATAAAAGATATACACCAAAAAGATATGCCATAGACTCTTCTACTGTTTCAAAAGGAAGCCAGGTTAAAAGTCTTGTCAGCCCATGGTAAATGGCTGTATGGTTAAAATACCATATAGCAGACCAAAAGAGTATGACACTCAAAGCTATACTCATAATATAGCGTGGATATTGCTTTATCTTTGATTTTTCCATGATAAATATGCCGGCAATGATAATGATAAAAGCAAAAGAGATAAAAATAGCCTGCATAAATATAACCGAAGAAAGCATCCAAGCTCCATTGGATTTGATAAGTGCAAAAGGTATAAATTCCAAAAGTGAAGCGGTAAAACTAACCAAAGGATGCCAAAATATATAGCCTATGATAAACCAAAAAGCTAAGATAACAAGTCCACTAAAAAGAGCAAATTTGGCAATATTCCATTTTACTATAGTTTTAAAACTTTCTATCAATGCATACAGTAGTTCATTCATATCGATCCTTTACTTTACTGATCAAATTATACCACTTTTTTAATTATTTACATTGTAATTGCACTAACATCAGTAAAAATGTGCTAAAATACTGTAAAATATTAAAAATTTTAAGGAGTGAAAGAGTGAAAGCAAAACTCGAGAGACTAAAAGAAGAGGTAAAAAAAAGCGATAAACTGCAAGAGGAAGAAAAAGAGCTAGCACTTAGTAAGATAAATGAATGGTATATAGAAGACAAGGCTGAAGCGGCAGGGGTGCTTGGAAAGGAGCTTATGAAAATATCAGCTGAAATTACTCCTATCTTGGAAGAGATAGGATTGATATAGAGCATGAACTATTTTATTCATCTACTTCTTAATTTTGTAGATGGTATAGGTTATGCAGGTCTTTATCTTTATATGTTTTTAGTGGGAACATTTATACCTGTTCCCAGTGAACTGGTTTTGATACCCAACGGATATCTTGCTTCCATAGGAGAAAAAAACTATTTTCTTCTACTGTTTTTTGGAGCACTCGGAAGTTTAAGCGGAGCGATGTTTAACTACTACTTTGCTCTATATGTTGCCAAGAAATTTTTAAGAGGTAAAAAAATACTTGGAAAAGTAACCAGATTTTTTAAAAAGCATGGCAAGATATCTGTGTTTTTAGCCCCGCTTACTCCCGGAATGGGACAATACATATCCATACC